>NZ_JACJEY010000030.1:0-58087 GCF_014164295.1 Pseudoalteromonas sp. SG43-7 | reverse complement strand
ATGATCTTGTAGTGCATGACTATATTACTACTTGCTTACAACATATTGCAGAGCAGCCAGATAACCTTGAGCCACTTCTGCCTTGGAACTTTAGCAAAGCTAGGTGTCGTTAGCTATACGCTTACTAAACAGGCAGTAGAAGCAGCTAAAGAAAAGGACTTTGATTTGATACTTATGGATATACAAATGCCTGAAATGGATGGTGTTGAAGCAATGAAAAATATCATTAATTTCAATAAGCATATACCGATAATTGCACTATCCGCAAATGTAATGATTGATGACGTTGCTGATTATTTAAGCCAAGGATTTGATGCACATATAGCAAAACCAATTGATATTGCTACCCTATACGGTGTTCTGAGCTCATTTATAAAGTAAGTACTTGCTTTGTTTGTGCTTTATTGCCAGTTCGGCTTCGGCAAATCAACTTCCGCTCATAGCAAAAAGTAGACATAAGTCATTACAAATTATACTTATTAAAAAAGGCGCTTACCGTTATGGTAAGCGCCCTACTATTTTACTGATTACTTATTTTACGATTTTCATTTCGTCTAATAGGTTTTGTGCGTTATCTACTTTATCCATCACCCACAGCATGTAACGTGAATCAACGTGGATTGAACGATTAAGTGCTGGGTTATAATCCCAATCGCCAATAATACTTTCGTACACACCATCAAACAGTAAGCCTACCAGTTCGGCTTTACCGTTAAGTGTTGGTGAACCTGAGTTACCTCCAGTCGTGTCTACGTTTGATAAAAAGTTAACTGGTACGGTATTCATGCCACCGGTGTAATCACCAAATATTTTAGCCTTGATTTGCTGTTGCAGTTTTTCAGGCGCGTTAAATGGATCAACATCGGTGTTTTTTGCAAGTAGCCCTTCAAGTGATGTAAACGGTGTTGCTATCAAACCGTCTTGCGGTGAATAGCCTCCAACAGTGCCATACGTTACACGTAATGTGCTATTCGCATCTGCATACACAGGTTTATTTTGTGCTTCATTAAACGCTATGATAGCACTCATTAACTGTGGACGCGCCGCTTGTAGTTTACCGGCAAGTGCTTTGTCTTTGTCTTCTTCAGCTTTCATTACGGCAAAGATGGCCTTCGCGTATTGCATAAATGCATCTTGGCTTTGTTCAAGTTCAGCAAATGATTGCGTAGATAACGCGATACGAACGTCTTCATTATCTAGCGTTGAATTAGCATACATTTTTGCTAATAGTGCACTGTGCTTGGTTTTATCAAAGCCATTTTCTAATTCAAAAACTTTATCTACTTCTGCAAAACGCTCTTCTTTAGGTAACGCGGCATACAGCTCTAAAAAATGTAATAAAATGGCTTTATCAACGTTTGCATCAAAACGGCGACTCATGCGCTTTAAACCGGCTTCAAAGCGTGGTAAATCGCGTTCTTGATAGCCAGATTCACGTTCGCTATCAGGTTTTTGTTGCTCATACGCTAAGCGATATAAGCTACGTGCGGTACTGATCATTTGTGAGCGGTGTACATAGCCAAGCATACGATCACGATCATTGTGCTGTTGCGATTGAGCGACTAGCGCCGACAGTTCATTTAACACTTTACCGTATTGTTTTTTACGCTTACGGTCGCTGTTTATCCACGCAGTGAGATCTTGTTCAAATTGCTTTTTACGTTCATACATAGTGCCTTTATTAAAGCTTTCTATCATTGACCCGTAGTTTTTAATATAGTTATTGTAACCCGCAATAGTGCTTTCATAAGCAATACGCGCTTTGCTGCCATCTTCTGAATTCTCTTCAATTAAAGACACATATTTTGAATTATGCTCGCGTGATTTGGGATAGCTGGTATTAAATACATAATCAACTTCAGCAGCAATGCGGTAACGGTTAGTGCGCCCAGGATAGCCTGCTACCATAACAAAGTCGCCATCTTGGACGCCTTTAGCACTGACGCTTAAATATGAGTCAGGCACATAAGGTACATTGTCTTCGCTAAATTCAGCTGGTTTGCCGTCTTTACCTACATATGCACGATAAAATGAAAAGTCGCCGGTATGGCGCGGCCACATCCAGTTATCGATATCGCCACCGTACTTACCTACGCCCATGGCAGGCGCGTATGCTAAGCGTACATCTTTAATTTCTAGTGATTTGATTAAGTAAAACTCTAGACCACCGTGGAATGAATACACATTACAGCGATAATTATCGTCAGCTTCACATGCTGACACTAATGCTTTTTCGTTTTTCTCTAGCGCGTCGTAGCGCGCTTTGGCGCTGAGTTTTTCAGTGCCTTTTATTACTTTTTTGGTCACGTCGGTAACTGTTTCAGTTACATACACTCTAGAGCCGGGTGCCGCTGGTAAGTCTTCAGCCGGTGTTGTTGCTAAAAAACCATTTTCTAAAATATTGTTCTCTGGTGTTGAGTTATATTGAATCGAACCATAAGCACAGTGATGATTGGTAACCACCAGCCCTTTTGGCGATACAAATGATGCGGTACAGCCACCAAGGCTTATCACTGCATTCATTGGGAACTCGGTTAATTTAGAAATCGATTTTGCATCAATTTCTAATCCTTTGGCTTTCAGAATTGATTCTAGATCAGGAAGTTGGTGTGGTTGCCACATGCCTTCATCAGCAAATGTTGAGCCCGATACTACAATAGCAAGTGATGCTATGAGTGGTTTTAAACGCATTTTTTAATCCTTTTTATTGTTTCTATAACAGGTTACGCGTGCAGCCTTAGCAAGGTCAATATTTCTGCGACAAAATAGCCACACTATTGTGTAACAAAATACTGAAAACAAATATTTCATCGAGCTCTGTTAGCAATAAAAACAACACAACAATGCAATCATTTAGTCATTTTCAATCGTTAGGATTTAAATACTATTAGTAATGCACGGCCTAACTATGACTGCTATTTTTTTGATCAACCTCGCTCGCTCAACCGAGCGATTGGCAAACAGCCAGCGACAATTAACCGCACATGGGCTAAGTTTTGAGCGTATAGATGCAATTGATGGCGCCATGCTCACGCAAGCACAAAAAGAAATTAATTACAGTCCTAGCCTCAATACACAAGAATATCACTACCCGCTCAGTGCTGGGCAGATTGGCTGTTATTTGAGCCATCGCAAAGCGTGGCAAACCATTGTCGATAGAAAACTTGATTACGCAATTGTGCTCGAAGATGACTTTATCTTAGATTCAAGTATCGGTAGTGCAATTAAAAATATTGAGCAATTACCGCTTGCTTGGCAACTTATAAAACTCTCAGCTTATCAAAACCGTACTCGCAAAATCGCCTATCAGATACCGTTGCAGTTTGAGCAACGATTAGTGATCCATAAAAAGTTGATGACAGGATGTTGTGCTACTGCAATCAGTTATCAAGGTGCAAAACAATTATTAGCTGCCACTAAAACGTTTGCTCGCCCTGTTGATTGTGATCTACAACATATTTGGGAAACTCAAGTCGCTGGCTATTCATTACTACCGTATCCATTCTCCCAAGATTGTGAGCAGGTAAGTGATATCAAATCGCGTAGTAATGCGCGCGAAAAGAAATCGTTTTTAGCGCGTAAAGGTCAGCAACTCCGTAGTGCGGTAAACAATCACTTTGCAACGGCGGCATTTATTGCCCAAACTAAGCGTGCTTTACCCACTACTCCTAAATGCAAAAAAGGAGCCGCAGCTCCTTTTTACTCATAACCTAGCATCATTAAATAGTATTTATTTTTTAACGAGGTTTGGGTGCTCTACACCCATCCATGCTTTAAATAATGCCATTTGCTGTGCAGTTGCCTGTTTGTCAGCAACTAGCTTTTTATCTTTATCAAAGCTTTGTGCTAGCGTTATTGTGGTGCTTTGCAGTGCATCACGGCGGATAAAATCAATGGTTACTTTATCCCCTGCTTTAAATGTTTCTAAGCTTGATTTTAAATCTTTACCAACATGCTTTTTGTTAATTGCCACAATTTTGTCATCGCTGGTCAAACCCGCTTGCCATGCAGCGCCATCGCGACGCACATGAGTTAAAGTTAATAACTCACCGGTATTTTTTGCCATCGCATCAACACTGGCAACGGCTTTTGCATCTTTTGGACGCTCTAACATTAAGCCTACTTTTTTAAACAGTGCGTCAAAATCAATATCTGCTGGTGCATCAACATTATTTGCCCACCACTGGCTGTAATCGCGGCCCGTTAACTGTTTTAAAATAGTTTTCACGTCAGTTGCAGTAAAGCCATGCGGCATTTTATATTGATTGTAAAGTGCACGATGAATATCACGGTAGCTTTGCTTACCTTGGCTGTTCTCAAGTAAATCAATATCAAGGGCCATCGAAATCAATGAACCTTCTGAGTAAATATTAGTACTGTAGTTACGAGCATGGTCACCACCTTGATTTATCCATTTATCAAAACTGGTTTCGGTGGCGCTTTGTACCTCACGCCCAGGCGATGATAAATGACGGTTGACGGTTTTCGTTAACACGTTTAAAAATTCATCCGTCGTGGCAATCCCTGAGCGCACCATTAAATGATCTTCAAAATAACTGGTTGAACCTTCCGCTATCCATAATAGTTTATCGTAATTAATATGCGTGTAATCGTAAGGAACTAAACCTTCAGGTCTATATGCTTTTACGTTCCAAGTATGGATAAATTCATGTGCTGCGGTGCTAATAAATGCAAGATAGTCTTCACGCGAGCCAAAACGGTCACGCGGACGCTGAATAATCGTTGAGTTTAAATGCTCGGTGGCACCACCTGCCCCTGAGGTTGCATGTACCATAAATACATAACGTTGGTACGGGTAAGCATCCCAAATAATATTGCCTGTTGCTACCAGCTTCTTAAGATCTTCAAGCATTTGCTCAACATCATAGTTGCCCTTGCCCCAGATCACTAATTCATAATCGCGGCCATCTACGGCAAATTTATGGAGTTCATTAATACCCGTTTCAATCGGCGAATCAACTAATACATCGTAATCTGCGGCTTTAAAGCTATGTTTTGAGCCTGCATTATCCATACCCGATACTGAGCGCCATGCTTTCGGTACATCTAGCTTAACCGTCACTGGCTCTTGACGAAATGATTCACTAAACATAAAAAAGCCTGATGCATCTATAAATGCGTGGCTATCATCAATATGGCGCGCACGTTTACCTAACTCATTAGCATACACTTGATAATCAATTTTAACTTCTGTTGGTTTATCTAAATGTACCCGCCATGTACTGGCATCAATTTTTTCCCATTTTAATGCTTTACCATTATCGCCTGTTGCTTCAAAAAAACGCACACCGTTTGCAAGGTTCAAAATTTCGTAACGACCTGTTCGCCAAGCTGGCAACTTTACATCTAAATGTGCTTGTGCCGTTTGTGGAAATTCTACGCTAACGTTGCCTAAATGATGTTCAGGTTGAGTAACAGCAAGTGAATAATTAACATCGGCCCATGCCGAGTGAGATAAAGCGGCTAATACCGATAATGCTAAAAACTTTTTCATAGAGGCTCTTAATTCATATATCAAGTGATTTTATTATGCGTGAGCCTAACAATGATGATAGAAAATGTGAATTAAAAGCGATAAATACACGTGCAGATAGGTTCGATGAATAAAAATCATCAACAAATGCTAAGTTTTTGACTTACTGACTACATTTGTGCAATTTTTGTTGTAAACTTACAACCATGTAAGATTTAATCAATGGCGGTAACTATTAGTGTCACAACAGCTCGAAGTTTTAAATAAAAAACTTAAACAAGCCATTGATACTCGTATGGTAGTTGAACATGCACGTAAGCATCAAGTAGACACATTGACACACTTTGCAGCTAAGTTATCGTTAAGCTGTAAAGGTATGGACATTGAACTTGATAATCGCTTAGCTAAGTTTCGTAGTGCGCTGGCTAAAGGGGTCGATTTTGAATTATTCGCGCCACAGATCGATGAAATTCTTACACTGCTAAAAAATCAAGAAGCACAACAGGCCACACATCAGCGTGAACTTCATAACAGTGTGCTCGATGCTGGCAAGTTACTGCAGAAAACCAAAGGGTTACCAGATGATGCACGCAGAACATTGCGTCATTTACTGGATCATGAACTGAATAATGTGCAATCGACGCGGGATTTCATTCCACTCCTTAATCGTTTAGTGACGATTTATCATCAAGCCTTACAAGTAAAACTGACTATTCCTGAATGCCAGCAAACTGCTGTGCAACCTAATTTAGCAAAAGAGTTACTCAATTTAGCTAATGATTTAGTATTTGAAGATGAAGCTGCAGATCAAGTAAAAACCATCAAAAATAATATCTCTGAAACCGATTCAGTGGATGATTTATTGACCTCTGCAATCGATATTATTCGCATCATTGCCAACAATATCAGTAAAGAGCGTCAATCTGCACAAAGCTTTTTAGTGTCATTGAACCAAACGCTTGAAGAATTACACCACTCAATTGTTTCTACAAGTAAACATTCAGAAGCAATGGGGGCTGAATTTACTGCATTAAATAAGCGCATTGAAGATAAAATTAACAATCTGACAGCACAAACCCAAAATGCTACTTCAATTTCATCATTAAAAGCCTTAGTTGATAACGAATTAAAATCGTTAAGTGAAGACTTAATTGAAAAAGAGCGCCTCGAGCAGCAAGATCGCGATATGTTGCTAAACAGTTTTCAAGAGATCAATCAACGCATTGGCAGCCTTGAAACTAAATTATCTAAATATAAAAAACGCCTGCATGAGCAACGTTTTAAAAGTTTGCTTGATGGCCTTACCAAACTGCCAAACCGAGCCGCATTTGACGAACGCTTTCATCACGAATTTCATTTGTTTGCAGTACAAGAATCCGATGTCACCTTAGTGGTGATTGATGTTGATCACTTTAAGTCTATCAACGATAAATATGGTCACAGCGCGGGTGATAAAACGTTACAAGTGATTGCCAAAGCGCTGCAAATGTCAATTCGTAAATCTGATTTTATAGCCCGCTATGGCGGTGAAGAATTTGTTTTATTAATGCCAGGTATGCCCTTAGAGCATGCCAAAAAACCTCTTGAAAAACTAAGAAAAGCGGTGAAAGGGATTCCGTTTAAGTTCAGAGATAAACAAGTAGAGATAACAGTTTCCGTCGGTGCCACGCAGTTTAAAAAAGGCGATACCCCATTGGGCGCTTTTGACCGCGCCGATGATGCTCTCTACAAAGCAAAAAATACCGGTCGTGATCGCTTGTGTATCAATAAATAACAGCGACCGACCTAGTGCTTTTTATAGCAAGGAGAACGCCTATGTTAATACAGTTAAACCCGACAGGTGTGTTAGATTTACTGTCGCAGCTCGAAGTTGATTTATTAGAGCAATCGTCTACCAGTGAGCGTTATAAGTTATTTAGAAACTGTGCGCTAGCTGTTCTCAATGTTGGCAGTCATACTGACTCCAGCTCAGAGATTTACAATAAATATCAAGATTTTGATATTCGCTTATTAAGCCGTGAGCGAGGCATAAAAATTGAACTACTCAATCCTCCGACTACGGCTTTTGTTGATGGTGAAATAATCACTGGGATCCACGAACATATTTTCTCTGTTATTCGTGATATTTTATTTATTTGTCAAAAATACGAAAAAGATTTAACCGAACAAAAAGCCATTACTCATATGGTCTTTGATATGTTGCGTAATGCCGCAGCGCTTCGCGTTAATAGCGATCCAAGTATGATTGTCTGCTGGGGTGGTCATTCTATTAATGAAAACGAATATAAATACACTAAACAAGTAGGTTATGAGCTTGGTTTACGTGGCTTAAATATTTGTACTGGCTGTGGCCCCGGTGCCATGAAAGGTCCAATGAAAGGTGCAACCATTGGACATGCAAAACAACGCAACACCAATAACCGTTATTTGGGCTTAACAGAGCCAAGTATTATTGCCGCAGAGCCACCAAATCCGATCGTCAATGAACTGGTTATTTTACCAGATATTGAAAAGCGCCTTGAAGCCTTTGTACGCACCGCCCACGCTATAATTATTTTCCCTGGCGGCGCTGGCACTGCTGAAGAGTTATTGTATTTACTAGGCATTTTACTTCACCCTGATAATGCCAAACAGTCGTTACCGGTTATTTTAACTGGGCCGAAAGAAAGTGAAAATTACTTTAGCGAATTATGCCAGTTCATTGAAATGACGTTAGGTAAGGAGGCGCTTGATAAATTTGAAGTTATTATTGATAACCCCGAATTAGTTGGGATCAAACTCAAATCTGCAATGGCAAATGTGCGTGATTACCGCAAGAGTCAGGGCGATGCATATTACTTTAACTGGACGTTAAAAATTGAAAATGAATTTCAGCAACCTTTCGCGCCAACTCATGCCAATATGGCTGGGCTTGATTTACATTTAGACCAAGAAAAACAATTACTAGCCGCTAATTTGCGCCGTGCATTTTCAGGTATTGTTGCAGGGAATGTTAAAGACGAAGGCATACAGGCAATTAAACAACATGGCCGGTTTATCATTAGCGGTGAACCGACTTTAATGAAAGCCATGGACAAACTGCTGCAAGCATTTGTTGAGCAAGGAAGAATGAAGCTCCCAGGCAGTCAATATGTTCCATGTTATGAAGTCAAAGCATAAGGGTTAATGTATTCGTGTCAGGTCAGTTACTTTTAATCGATGCGCTTAATTTAATTAGGCGCATTTATGCAGTTGATAGTAATCAAAACAAAGGCAGTGATGAGCAAATGATAAATACCTGCTGCGCGCGGGTAGCTCACGCTTGTGAAAAACTTATAAAGATCACCCAAGCAACGCATGCTATTGCTGTATTTGATGGTGATAAAAGCTGGCGGTATCATTATTACGCTCAATATAAAAGCAGCCGTGCCCCCATGCCTGAAACTCTGAAAAATTCATTAGATAAATTTAAACAGGCGATTGAGCAAACGGGTATTGTGGTGTTTGCCCCAGTAAATGATGAAGCTGATGATATTATCGCGACATTAGCCGATAAAATGGCGCAAAATCAGTTGTATAGTACAATTATCTCCACTGATAAAGGGTTTTTACCTAGCTTAAATAATTATATTAATGTGTATGATTATTTTAAAAAAGAATATTTAGATCATCACTCTATCGTACAACGTTTTGGTGTTGAGCAAGCTCGATTAATTGATTTTTGGGCAATGGCTGGTGATAAAACGAATGATATTCCGGGTATTAAGGGAATTGGTACTAAAACAGCACAAGAGATTATTAGTAAGCACGCAGATATAACATTGGCGGTAGAGGATGAAACGCTCTCTACAGCAGTTCGTAAAAAGTTAGCGACAGGAATGGCTGACTATATTACCTCTAAACATTTGGTTGGTTTACGTACAGATATTAACTTAGGCTTTAGTTTAAAGCAGTTAAGGCTCAATTAATCGCATTCACGTAGCACTGGATTTGAACTATGCGTATACTAAATTTAAGTCTCAGCGTAAGAGTGCACAATGTTTAAGAAGGTTTTTCGCTATCTCATATTAGGTTTGGGTGTATACGCCTTGATCGCTACTTTGGTCATTACTTTTTATAAAGATGATCCACAGGCGATGATCTGGCAAGACCGAGAAGCGTTCAATAAACGTTATATCGCTAAATTAAGTGTCGAAACACCGACTAACTTAAACACAGTTTTAGAGTATTTAGGCAGTCCTGATCTAACATTCGCGAAACGTGATAAAGAGGAAGTATGGCAAATTATTTTTTACCGTACTCAACATATCAAATCAGATGGGATCACGACTATGGATGAGTGTACTGGTTTACTGTTTAAAAATGGCGAATTGATTTTGTGGGGCCCAAGTGCATTTGATGCATTTGAGCAACGCGGGTAATTAATTACTTATGGATGCACTCTGCGCACAAGATCTTGCCAGCCTATTTGAAAAAACTCACCAAATATTAAGGCGTTATAATAATAAAAGTCAGTGGCCACAAATTTATCCGCTGTTGACACAACTGGCTGAGCAATATTATAAACTCTATGATTCACATCCAAATGCACTACAAGCCCAGCTTACTCTATATGCAGAAACACAAGGTTATACAACCAACTTAGTGGTCAATCAATGTGTCATTGTCGCCGCATTTTGTCGCAGTTTAAGTTACGACAGTAAAATCAGCCAATTGCTTATTTGTGTGTGTTTAACTAACTATTTATGTGTGCAAACACAAACTAATAAGCTGGCCCTGCGCCAACCTCTTACCCAACAAGAAAAAAAGCAATGGCAGTCGCGTCATCAGCTAGCAGTAAAATTACTGCAATCAGCTAACGTTCCCACTGACCATATTGCGTGTATTTTAGCGCGCTTAAATAAGTATAAGCAGGCCTTGCTAAGCACGCCAAAAATCATGATCTATGATGGACCAACGACGTTAGTTGCGTTAGCAAATATTATTGCGATGAACATTACCTATCGTACCCAAAATGATCATATTGATATCTATAAGGCAGTGGCTGATATTTATATCCGTACTCCTAACCTGTTTGCCCAACAAGCATTAAAAGCATTAATCGGTCATTTTGGCCCTTACCTGCCAGGCTCTTTAGTTAATTATAGCGATCAGCAGCTCACTTATATTGGTAAAAACCACCAGCAACGGGATTTATTAATTGCATTGCATGAGCAGCAAAAAACCAAATGGTATAGCGTTAAGGCAAAGCTAGAATCACATTCAAAACAACGCCCAAGTAAAGACAAGCGATTATTGTTTAGCGTATGGTTCAATGAGCACATAGCCCCCCCTGTTGAAATTGTAAACTTTGAAAAACAACAATTACTGATGCTGATAAGCCAAGTTAAAATACAAAAAGAATACTCATACAGTGCCCTTGCTAAATTACTCAACAATCATCCAGCGACAATTGAGTTACTTCGTGAAGCAGTGAAGCCTTATAATAAAGAGCACCTAGCAGGCAAAGATTTACGCCATTGTTTATCAATGGTCGGCTTATACAATGCACCAGCGATCATTCAACGGGTGCTCTTTGAGCAATTAGTAAACTACCAAGCACATCCATTAATGCAACATATACAATTACGCTTACAGGCAATAATAAGTTTATTAAACCAGCTGGTAAGTCGTGATCAACACAACCAGTTCGAGCACCTCGCTTTGCCTATTTATGGTTACGTTAATTATTTGATTGAATACTGTAGCACCACAATTAGCCGTAAGACAGTGTATGAACACTCACCTAAAAGTGATGTAAGTATGCCCTTTGCGTGGCTATTTGGTGTCACGGTTCATGATAGTGGGCATTTATCGGCTTATTTACTTGAATTGCTTGGTGACAATCCATGGACACAAGCGCTCTTAGATGCAGAGCAGCAAAAAAAACAACACTTATCTGCAGAGGCACAATTATGGGTTGCAATAAAACTCGTCGTTATTAAGGTGTATCAACCCAACGTAATACAAAGTAGTTGGCAAACACACACTTTTGAGCAAGTGTTAAAACGCTTAGATTGGCAGTCCAGCGAGGATTTTTATGCACAGCTACCAAGCCTAGGTTTAAGCAATAGCGTATGAATATTTATTAGACATAGTGACTAATTTAGTGCGTTTTCGTGGGTTTTACTGGCAAAAAGTTGAATAAATTGCTATAAAAGCCGCTTGTATTTTCAAACTCATTCACGTAAATAATCTAACAAGTAATCGCTTAATACCAATCGTGTTAAGTTACTAGCCATTTATAGCGACAGATAAATAGAGTGATAACAAGGCATAAATTTCGACATGTAGTTGTTCTACTTGAGAAATTCATAACGCAGTTAGCGCTTTATTTAGCACGCTAGAATGGTTAAATATTTAAGTCGATTGGTATAATAATGCGTCACATTTACGTGCATTTCTAACTCGTAATAGGAAAAGTTCATGGCCAAACAAACCATCACAGTGATCAAAGGCGACGGCATCGGTCCGAGTATTATTGATTCAGCCCTTGAGATCTTAACAGCCGCAGGGTGCGATTTTGATTATGAATTCGTTGATGCAGGTCTTGCAGCCCTAGAAAAGACCGGTGAATTATTACCACAAGATACCATTGATACTATTGCGCGTAATAAAATTACTCTTAAAGGCCCACTAACTACGCCAGTTGGTGAAGGTTTTACTTCAATCAATGTAACATTACGAAAGCAGTTTGGTTTATACGCCAATGTACGCCCAGTAAAGTCATTTGTTGGCACCAAAGCACGTTATGAAGACATTGATATCATCACGGTACGTGAAAATACGCAAGGTATGTATTCAGGTTTAGGCCAAGTGACATCAGAAGATGGCAACGAAGCACAAGCAATGTCTATGATCACCCGTGAAGGTGCTGAAAAAATCGTTACTTTTGCCTACGAACTAGCCGTGCGTGAAGGTCGTAAAAAAGTGACAGCGGTTCACAAAGCTAACATTTTAAAATCAACTTCAGGTTTATTCTTAAAAGTAGCTCGTGAAGTTGCTGAGCGTTATCCTGAAATTGAATCAACTGAAATGATTGTTGATGCAACCTGTATGAAACTGGTAATGAGCCCTGAAGAGTTTGACGTTATCGTTACTACAAACCTGTTTGGTGATATTTTATCTGATCTATGTGCTGGTCTAGTAGGCGGTTTAGGTATGGCACCTGGCGCTAACATCGGTGAAGATGCAGCAATCTTTGAAGCAGTTCATGGCAGCGCACCTGATATTGCTGGTAAAAATTTAGCAAATCCAACCTCTGTTATTTTGGCATCTATTCAAATGTTAGAGCATTTAGAAATGGGCGAAACTGCAGAGCGTATTCGCAGTGCTGTAGCTGACGTAATTAAATCGGGTGATCGTACCACTCGCGATTTAGGTGGCAGTCACGGTACTACTGACTTCACTCAAGCTGTTATCGACCGTTTATAAACCAAATCTAGATTATTAGCATTATAATAAAAGCCAGTATTTACTGGCTTTTTTGTCACTTAGTTTATGCTTGTCTCTTTGTTCGAAAACTGAGCGGTAGCAGTAACAATAACCAAAATATACTTCCGCCACTGGAGCCTGAACTGGCAACTTGTTTTTGCACTGTTACCATAAGCTTGCTAGACGGTAAGGTGTTTTTTATGCCTTTTGCAGAGGTATCAGTCACGATCAGTGTCACTGTATAACTTCCCGCTTGGTTATAAGTATGTGTAGGATTAGCCCGTTGGCTTACAGCACTGCCATCTCCAAAATCCCAACTGTAAGTGTAATTATTAAACCCGCCTTTGGTATCACTGTTAAAATTAACCAGTAAATCTTTTGCACTGTAACTGGCCTGTGTTGTAAGTAATACATTTGCCGACACTTGGGTTGCAAAAGACTGCATAGCGCCATTTGCATCAGTTACAATAACGCTCAAGGTATAATCGCCACTGTATTCATAGCGGTAGTTAATGCTCTGCCCTTTCGCAGTTGAGCCATCACCTAATTGCCATGCATAGTCATAAGGTGCTTGACCACCTGATACAGTGACTTTTGCAGTAACATTGCCTTTCTCTATACTGGTATCCACACTAGAAATTGATAACGGCGCAGTAAGCACAAAAGTCATCGATTCTTGAAACTGCTGCCCTTGTTCATTAGTACGAGTAAAACCCACAGTGTAACTACCGTAATCGGCAAATTTATGATTTGGATTCAATTCATCACTACTTTGTCCATCACCAAACTGCCAGTTAAAACTATCGGTTGGGGTCAACGCCATTCCTTTAATTTCAAAACTCGCTTCGAGATCATTAGTAATTACATTGATCCCAGACTGTGGTGTATAGCCTAAATTCAATTCAATTGAGCTATTATTAATCGCTTGCTCAACAATAGAAAAATTAAAACCAAACGTTGAAACTTTTACACCAGAGGCCGGTTGCGTGGCAAAACTGTAATCATTATTATCATTAAACTCAGTGATTGCTGTTAACTGCGTATCGCCTAAACCTTGGCGCTGATCATAAAGACTAAAAGCAGCATCTCTTAACTGAATCGTAGTACTGGCAGGTGCGCTGCTATTACCTTTTGCAATGGCATTTTGATCGGCATCAACAACCAATATAAACCCTTCACCAATATGCTCAGGAGTATTATTATCTGTATACTGTTCATTAGCAGACCAAAGTAATAAACCCGGTGAATACTGCTCAACTTGTAAACCACTATCTATTCCTAAATAACTACGTAACTGTAAATAGTAATTGTGTGGTTTTGCATAGATGTGATCCCCCACTCGGCTAAAGCCATCAAGTTGTGCTTGTGTTGACTGCTCTGCATTATCTTGCCAAACGAAAGTATCACCTTGGCTAATGGTCATATCATCAACCACTAGACCAAAATAATGAGTATAAGTGTCCGTTTTATAGTTAAAACTAAGTGTGATTGTTTGACCAGCATAAGCTGATAAGTCAAAACGATGCCGTAAATAATTATTCGGCTGCTGAGCGTCATTTACTGAACTTGAAGACCCTGTTATATATGGACCAATGTCTCCATAAAATGGATTGACTGCTTGAGTATATTGCGAAGCAATAGGCTGTGCGTTTACTAATACTTGAGCATAATCATAATCCGTTTCAATGCTGTAATAGGCACTTAAATCAAGATAAGTAGGCTGCGTACTTGCAGGTATATTAACTGTAAATGTCATACTTTTTGAAACATTATCACCACTGCCAGAGTAGTATTGCAAGTGCCCTTCTACTGCTTGATAAAACGGTTGTAAGTTGGTTGGTAGGGTGATTTTTAACTGGTTTAATTCAGTTGATACCCCACTACTATGGCGAAGTATTTGCTGTTGATTGGTATCGATTTCGTCTAACGATATCGTCGTTTGATTAAGCCAGTTTCCTTGATAACGGTTTTGTAAGTACTCGAGTGCATAAGGACTGAACATCACCGGCTGTGAGCCACGAGGTGAGCCTGCCCAACTACCACCAGACATCACAGACCAAAGCGCAACTGGCTCCCCCAGCGCACTGCCGGTTAAATCATATTCATCAGGCAAACCTAAGTCGTGACCAAACTCATGTACCACCACGCCAATACCAGCATCGATAGGATTTATAGTATAACCAAATAAACGAATACTACTGCCATCAACCGCACTTGGCTGATTGTTTTGGTCGTACACATAAAAACGATGTGACCAAATTGCATCAGTACCCAGTACGCCACCACCGGCTTCCTCACCTATACTCGAGTGGAAAATCATAACATGGTCAATAATCCCATCAGGTTCATTGGTGATCCCATCACCATCA
Organism: Pseudoalteromonas sp. SG43-7; assembly: GCF_014164295.1. Lineage (NCBI taxonomy): Bacteria > Pseudomonadati > Pseudomonadota > Gammaproteobacteria > Alteromonadales > Pseudoalteromonadaceae > Pseudoalteromonas > Pseudoalteromonas sp. SG43-7. Next base: position 42,772 of record NZ_JACJEY010000030.1, on the reverse strand, counting down.
CGATCATCCAAATCTGTTAAATCATAATCGGCTAAATTAATATTAAATTTGGCTACGGCTTTTTCTACCGCTTCATGCACTAAACTAGGGGCATCAATATCATTATTACCCCCTTGGCGAGCCCCATAACTTTTCGCATCATTATCGGCTGTTACCCAGCCATAAACTTGACCCGTAAATGCTAAGCTTTCCCCTGAGGCTTGCTGATAGTATTGATACGCTGTTTGCAACGGTTGCTGCTGTGGACCTGAGTAACCATCAGTAGCGAACAACATTTGTTGGTAATGCTGCTGACTATAGCTTGAGTAGTACATATCGCTATCAACTGCGGCTAAGCCATTATCATCATGAGGTAAGTCAGGAAAATCAACCAATATAGCCAACACTTTTACGGTATTGTGCGTCGAGTTAGGTAACTGCGAAGACACACTCGCTAAGCGCTGAGCCATTTTTCGTTGTTGGGTTAAAACTTGAGGGTTAAGCTGCCGACGTGAATGCATCGATTCACCACGGCCAATATAATCAGACAATAATTTGTCATGCGCTATTTTATCGTCAAGCTGCCCGCGTTTATCTAACCAATATAAAATTCGCTCTTTGTTAACGACCCCAATATCAGTTGGGCTACTGTTTTGTGGTTTTGCCACACTCTGTTGACTTAACAATGCCAAAGTCAGGGCACATAACAATTGTGAGTATTTCACAGGATCACCTATCAACAACTCCATAACGATAATAATAGCGAATAATTTATATACTTACATTACATTTATAGATATACAGTGAATATCGCCACGCTTCAAAAAAGCATAATTTCTTTGCTTTTAACGGTTAAAAATGCAATTTAAAGCAACTTTTAAATATAAAAACAATTAATTTGGAATTTTAATGCAACATTGCCGTTTTGGCTGTTGACATTAGCTGGCAAAACCTTTAAAAATAAGACTATTAAATTTGTAGACTAAATGAGTTATTCGGCTATCTCAGCGCAATAACTCATTTGAACTTATATAACAAATACCGAGAAGAAAAATAACGTTATGAAATATCAATTTCACCTAGTCACCGTACTCGTACTGGTCTTAGTTTTAAGCCCAGCGGGGATGTATTAGAAGGTGAAATAGCTTTTTAAAAACCCCCGCCCTAAGCGGGGGTTTTTTTATGCATTTAAATTATACGGTAATTGCACAGAATAAATGGGGAGTGCGTGCAATAGCACATTATTACTCATGATAATAATCAATCGGTAACAGGCACACAGAGGAATGAGGATGAGTACACAACAATATAATGGCTCCGAACTAGTTGTTCAGGCATTAAAGGCATTGAAGGTAAAATATATATTTGGCTACCCCGGTGGCTCAGTATTAGATCTTTATGATGCATTATTTCAGCAAGATGATGTTGAGCATATTTTAGTTCGTCATGAACAAGCAGCAACCCATATGGCTGATGGTTATGCACGTGCCACAGGTGAAGTGGGCGTAGTATTAGCAACATCAGGTCCAGGTGCGACAAACTGTATCACGGGGATCGCTACAGCCTATATGGATTCTATTCCTATGGTAGTGCTATCCGGTCAAGTGCCGACTAACTTAATTGGTGATGATGCATTTCAAGAAACCGATATTGTTGGTTGCTCTCGGCCAATCGTAAAACACAGTTTTAACTGTCGTAGCGCAAAAGATATTCCTAAAATTTTGGCTAAAGCATTTTATATTGCAAGTACTGGACGCCCAGGTCCTGTGGTCGTAGAACTGCCAAAAGATATGTTAAACCCTGCACTTAAATTGGATTTTGAGTTTCCAGCAACCACAGAGCTGAGAACCTATAGCCCAAATACCAAAGGCCACCCAAAGCAAATTCGCAAAGCCGTTGCCGCTATTTTAGAAGCTAAAAAACTGGTCATTTACTCTGGTGGCGGGATTATTATTTCTAACACTTCAGAGCAACTGACTCATTTGGTTGAATCACTCAATGCACCAATCACTAATACCTTAATGGGATTGGGCGGTATTTCCGGGGTTCACCCTAATTTCGTTGGTATGCTAGGTATGCACGGGAGCCTTGAAGCAAATAAGGCGATGGCAAATGCCGATGTGATCTTAGCTCTAGGCGCCCGATTTGATGACAGGGTAACCAATAACGTGAAGAAATTTTGTCCCAATGCGACGATTGTTCATGTTGATGTTGATCCGACCTCTATTTCAAAAACGATCAAAGCCCACATTCCAGTCGTCGGTTGTTTATCAACCGTACTTGAGCAATTACAGACAGCCATAGATAAAAGTCCAATCAAAATTGATCGTAGTGCTCAAGAAGATTGGTGGCGTCAGATCATTAGCTGGCGTGAACAAAAATGTTTAAGCTACAGCACCGCGGGCGATAAAATAAAGCCTCAGGCCGTCATTGAAGCAATTTATAAAGCTACCAATGGTGATGCCTATATAAGCTCTGATGTAGGTCAGCATCAGATGTTTGCGGCGCAGTACTACCCGTTTAAAAACCCGCGCCAATGGATCAACTCAGGGGGTCTTGGCACTATGGGCTTTGGTCTGCCAGCGGCAATGGGAGTAAAACTTGCGTTCCCGGATAAAGAGTCAGTGTGTGTCACCGGTGATGGTTCGATTCAAATGAACATTCAAGAACTTTCGACATGTTTACAATATAACTTGGCTGTAAAAGTGGTGTCACTGAATAACCGCTCTCTGGGTATGGTGCGTCAATGGCAAGATATGGTCTATGGCGGTCGTCACTCATCGTCGTATATGGAATCGTTACCTGATTTCGTCAAACTTGCTGAAAGTTATGGCCATGTCGGTATTCGCGTTAATACTCTTGATGAACTACAGCCCGCAATCGATAAAGCCATGTCGATCACTGACCGTTTAGTGTTTTTAGATATTCTTGTTGATGAAAATGAACATGTATACCCAATGCAAATTAAGCTTGGAGCAGTTGATGAAATGTGGTTACGTAAAGGAGTGAAAGCATAATGCGTCGTATATTATCTATTTTACTTGAGAATGAACCAGGCTCATTGTCGCGTATTGTTGGCCTATTCTCACAACGAGCTTATAACATCGATAGTTTAACCGTTGGCACAACAGACGATCATTCTTTATCACGTATTACTATCACTACCATGGGTGATGACCGTGTGGTTGAGCAAATCACTAAACAGGTTAATAAATTAGTTGATGTATTAAAAATTATTGATCTAACTGAAATGGCGCATATTGAACGTGAGCTGCTATTAGTAAAAGTATTCGCTCAAGATGAAGCTAAAAGAGCGGCAGTAACGCGAGTGGTCGATGTATTCCAAGGTGCTATTTTAGACATGGGTCGCAACAGCTACACATTGCAGCTTGTTAGTAGCACAGATAAAATTGAATCGTTTTTAGATACCTTACGTCATGAGACAGACATAATTGAAGTTGTACGCTCTGGTGCGGTAGGTATTGGCCGCGGTGATAAAGCACTAAAAGCTTAAACCTTAGATTAATGAGCAGATACAAAAAAAGGGCTAATTAGCCCTTTTTTATTTAACCAATCTAATTGATTAAGGATTAACTTGATCTTTAAGACCTTTACCTGCTTTAAAGCTTGGGATAGTTGCCGCTGAAATTTGGATTTCGGCACCAGTTTGTGGGTTACGGCCAGTACGTGCAGCACGCTCTTTTACAGAGAAAGTACCAAAACCAACTAGTGCAACTGAATTACCTTCTTTTAAAGAAGAAGTAACAGCACCAGTGAATGCGTCAAGTGCGCGTGTAGCTGCTGCTTTAGAGATTTCTGCATCAGTAGCGATTTTTTCAACTAATTGAGCTTTATTCATTTGTTAAATTCCTATTCGTTATTATTTTGCCTTCGCAAAACCTATCTTTATGCATTTTTTAAGTATTGGCAACAGCAAAATGCTTTTTTCGCGTAAATTCTTAAAAAATGAGTAAATTTTAAATAATTGCCGAAATAAATATTGATTTAAAGATTAACCAACAATGAATTTAAGCACTATTTAATAAAGCAATATGACAATTTGTTTATCATTCAACTTTTTCGATAACTAAGGTCACTTCCCCAACCTCAATGCCAAACTTATCAATAGCTGTACGGTTAATCAAGCGCGATTGTGTTACCAGATACATCCAATCATCTAAATTAACTTCAATGGTGTCATCTCCATAGGGTAATTTAAGGGTATATTGCCAATGAAATACACTGCCATTACTTTTTCCTTTCGCGATACCTATCACATCACCTGCAGTGCCAGTTAAAGTATTGTCAGCATTGAGTGTTATTTTCCACACTCGGCGTTGGGTTTCACCATCGTCGTAAACGAAATCTTCCTCTATAACGCCGTTATTGCCATCCCAACTCGCATTCATGTCAACGACCATCTTACGGGTTACTTCACCTTTAAAGTCTTGGACAACGCCATAGGCTTTCAATTTGCCATTAAAAAATTGTTTAAAATTAAATTCTGGCTGACTTCCTTGGTAATACTCAACATCTGGCGCAGCACAGCTACTTAATAAAAATGTGCAACTAAGTAAAAATAATATAGTAATTCGCTTCATGTTATTGCCCTATTAGTTGTTTTCGCATCTGTGGCTCAGAGGTATTAGCATCAAGCCAAATAGCTAAAAAGTCATCCGCAAAACCACTTTGCTCTATAGCCCCTAGCTTTTTATCATTAAAATAAAATGTGCCAATACCATTTTCATCAGTAATGAACGATAGCGATTCACCTTTTTTGATATCCGGCCAAAGCGCAGCTAACTGTGCATCGTATTTTTTAATGATCTCTTTTTTGCCCAAATGCTGCCATTGTTCGTTCGTCGCTTTGATTATGTCCTTGGCAGCAAAATCGCGTAAATAGGTCAATGTCAGTTTAGTGGGGTGATTGCCAAACTGATAGATCCCCGATGGGGTTGCTAACTGCGCCTGATAAACATCCCAAAATAAATACTCAAAACGAGCCTCACCGACCACTTTAAAATCAGCAGCAAAGCTTCGGCTGCATACCAATACACTTAAAATAATTAGCCCTTTAGTTAATCTTGCTATCATTACCGGACTCCAAGTTTCTAAGTTAAATAGTTACACCTGTATGTTCATTTATGTTCAGAAACTAACAGGTACTTTTTGCTGTATGTATTTATCATCCTGATAAAATTGAACATAAACGACCAAGCTAAACCATATATAAGCCAAAATTGCCAAACTACAGGATGAACCTCTAACGCCCCAAAGCGTGCACCAGCAATATAACTTGCGGGGGCAAAAACCGCACAGAGCAACAGCGCTAAATACCAAGGCGTGCGATGCAAAAATTGCATTGATGTATTGATGGTTAACAGTAAAGCACACCAAAGTAATACAAACCACAATGGAAAGGGCGATATACTAAAAGATAAAAAGCCAACCTCAACCATCAAATATTCAAAGCTTAACGAGATCATTAAGCCATAGCACAGTAACAGCATATCTTGTTGCTTTTGTTGCGACAGACATAACATCACTATGATGATTAATAAAATCGGTATGATAGCGCGCTGCTCAAGGAATAATGCTAAAAACCACACTCCTTGAAACAGCAAAAAATTAATAACTGAGCGCAATGTCATCACTTGAATGGTTAAAACGCGGCTTACGGGCAACTAAATGCACTGTACTGGTTACTCGCGCCCTAAATGCGCCTTCACAGTAAGCTAAGTAAAATAACCATAATCGATAAAAGCGCTGGTCGAACTTAACTTTGTCGATTTCTGGCCAGCTTGCGATAAACCGTGTGCGCCAATCAGCTAAGGTTCTTGCATAATGAACGCCGATATCGTTAATACTATGTACCACCATGTCTGATTGACTTTTTATTTGCTTATTCATTTCATCAATACACGGTAAACAACCACCAGGGAAGATATACTGCTGAATAAAATCAGAATTTTTCAGGTAATGTTGATAGCGTTGATCAGCAATTGTAATTGCTTGGATCAGCATTGCACCACTGTCTTTGAGTAAGTCATTACATTTTTTGAAAAAGCTGGGTAGGTATTCATGACCAACCGCTTCTATCATTTCTATTGACACTAGCTTATCGTAACTGCCTTCGAGTAAACGATAATCTTGTTTCAATAAGGTTATCTTATCTTCAAGCCCCAACTGGGTAATTTTTTCTGCCACAAACGCATGTTGCTCATCAGAAATAGTTGTAGTAGTAACGTGGCAGTCATAATGTGTTGCAGCATGAATGGCAAACGCTCCCCACCCTGTGCCAATTTCAATAACCGTTTCACCGGGTTGTAAATCTACTTGTTGGCAGATTAAATCAAGCTTATGGCTTTGTGCTTGCTCAAGAGAAGCATCTTTTGATGGGTATACAGCGCTTGAGTAAAGCATTTCAGTGCTTAAAAATGATGAATACAACTCATTGCCTAAATCGTAATGAGCAACAATATTTTTCTTTGAACCATGCTCAGAATTCTTGTTTTTACGGTGGTTTATTCGATTATAAAGATTACTAATAAACGCAAACTTACGTTCAAATTGGTCCAGTTGAGCCTGATTAATGGCAAAAATTTCAATCAACTGAGTTAAGTTAGTACATTCCCACTGGCCTAAAATATAAGCTTCGCCAGCTCCGACACTGCCAGAGAGCGCAAATGCTTTATACATTGCCGGATTATTCACAACTACTTTAGCCTGCAAGTGACTTTGAGGATCACCAAAGTGTTGAACGTCGTTACCATCAACTAGGGTAATTGCGCCAACTTCAATGCTATCAAACGCACCAATAACTAACTTTTTATACAGCTTACTTAACAAGCTACTTGATGCGTTATCAGCTAAACTGGATACTTTTTCCATCTCATGACCTTCGTTATTTTAGCTTATCAATTCTTGCCTGAGTGACCTAAAAAAGGCACTCGCTTACAAAATAGTTTAAACGCCTGTACGTAAATTCCTTTCATCACAGTGATGGTCATGGCAGGAAAACGTTTCAGTAACGCAGTAACCGCAGCACGACTGAGTGACTGGCGTTGTAAACGCAAACTGGCAGTAAATAATAGCGTATTATCTTTTTTATTTTCTATATGGATCATAGTATTGTGCTTTGTTAAACGCACTTTCCAGTGGTAATCCATATCTAAATTCATAAATGGTGATACGGAGAAAGCCTTTTTAAAGTTCACTTTCTTGTGTAAATCAACCAAGTAATAGTGTCGCTCGTTCCAGGGGGTATTACTCACTTCAGCGACCATATAGGGAAAATCGCCATCAGCCGTTTCATAGAAGAAAAAGTTAACTGGGCTAAAATACACCCCAAAACAGCGCAGCTGTCCGAGCATATAGACATTACTAAACGGATCAGTAATCCCCAGCTCAACAATTTTATTAATTGCTCGTTGTTTGATTGGTTGTTGAGTATCTAAATCACGATTAAGATAATCGGATTGTTTAAATTTAAGTGCTTTAAAGCCTGTTGTTCCAAGCCAAGGGTGAACACCATCAAGTTGCTGAGGAGCATTAAGATCAACCCACATCATGTACAACTGATAATTAAAGCTATGCGCTTTAATTGCTAATCGGTGATGACGAACATCACCGATTAAAAGTGCACTATTCAAATTCAACCCCAAGTTTGCGAGCAACATCTACAGCGCTTTTCACGCCGTCTTCGTGAAATCCGTTATACCAATAAGCGCCACAAAAATAACTGTTGTTGGCTCCATCAATAAGCTGTTTCTGTTGCTGAGCAGCAATAGACGTTTTATTGAATACTGGATGATGATACGTAAATTCTCGGAGTATTTTAGTTTTATCAATTCCCTCGCGGTGATTAAGCGTGACACAAAATTGCGTTTTACTTGTTATGCCTTGCAAAATATTCATTTGATAAGTTACAACAGCAGCTTTATCAAGATTATCGGTAAGTAGATAATTCCAACTGGCCCATGCGGCTTTACGTTTTGGCAGCAAAGCAGTGTCAGTATGCAAAATCACTGAATTTTCAGTGTAGGGAATGGCTGATAAAATTGCTTTTTCATCTGTGCTTGGGTTTTCAATTAAAGCGAGAGCTTGATCAGAATGACAAGCAAAAATCACTTTATCAAATTGCTCAACGGTACCATTTTTCAATCGGATCAACACTTGCTCTGGGGTGCGAAAAATAGACTGTATATCCGTGTTCAATTTTATTTTATCTTTAAAACCACTGATCAATGGATTGATATATTCCCTTGAACCACCGGGAATAACATACCACTGCGGACGATTAGTAATATCTAATAAGCCATGATTGAAAAAGAATTTTACAAAAAACTCAACGCCAACATTACTCATTTCTTTAATACTTGTTGACCAGATAGCCGCGCCCATTGGCAAAATATAATGGTAACGAAAAAAATCATTAAAACCGTGTTGGTCGAGCAACTGACCTAACATCTGCTCACTTTGGTAGTCGTTGTCATGATATAGTTTTTTACATAACGTGTTAAAACGCACAATATCACTAAGTAACTTCCAAAAACGCGGACGAAATATATTGCGCTTTTGAGCAAACAAACTGGCAAAAGTGTGGCCATTGTATTCAAAACCAGTTTGCTGATTATGCACACTAAAACTCATTTCTGTCGGTTGTCGTTCAACGCCGATGCGCTTTAACAGCTTTTCAAAATAAGGGTAAGTGCGATCATTAAAAACAATAAAGCCAGTATCAATAGCATGCTTAACACCATCAACCTGTATATCTATCGTTGCGGTGTGCCCACCAATGTAGTTGTTCTTTTCAAATACCGTAATATCATACTTTTTGTGCAACAACTGCGCGCAGCTTAATCCTGCAATTCCAGAACCTATAATTGCTATTTTTTTCAACGACTTAATCCTTTTGCGAGCATGAGCCAAATTGGCAGCGGCAACATGCGTAAACATTTTAAAATAAGGGTAAAACGATAAGGAAAATGCACCTCTTTGCGGCGCTTAGCGACCCCTTTGATAATATAATTTGCCGCTTTTTCTGCAGTAACTGCCATTGGCATTGGAAAATCGTTTTTTTGAGTCAACGGTGTTTTAACAAAGCCTGGGTGCACTAAGGTTACGTCAATATCATCTAAATCAATGGCTAAACTTTTTGCTAAATAACTGACCCCAGCTTTTGATGCGCCATATGCCTCAGAGCGCGGTAACGGTAAATAAGTTACGCTTGAACTGACAATCACCAACTGACCACCTGGCTTTATCTTCGGTAATAAAGCCTCAAGACAATAACCCATCGAAAGCAAATTAGTAGTAACAACGCGGGTAAACAATGCACTGTCAAAATTACGCGCATCATCTATATACTCGCAATTGCCAGCATTAAGAATAACGCGATCAAATTGCGTATAAGCAACAGTGCTACTTCGTATTGCTTGTAAATCAGTAGCGTCAAACTGACAACTTTCAATATTCGTTAGTTGCGCAAGTTCGTTTAGTTTTTCTTGGTTACGCCCACAAGCGATCACTGTATCCCCGGCTTGCGCATACAGTTTCGCAAGTTGTTCACCAATACCTGATGTTGCACCTGTTATAAGCGTGATCATTATTCCGCTGCCTTATTATCTATGTATTTAATAATTGAACCGAGAATAGGGATATGTCGATAAAGTAATGCACCAGCATCAAAGTAGTCTTTATGAAGGCTGATTTTGTCACCAGTAAATGTTAACTTGCTATGGCCTGCTACGGCTATTTGCTGGCCATTACTAAGCTTTGGATGGCGATAATACATAGTCCAGTAAACAAAAGCATTATCGCCTACACTAACAGCATCACTGATATCAAACGTGCATTCAATAACATTGCTATAAAGTTTAGCAAAATATTGATGTAAGTCAGCTAAACCATCGACTTCATGCAATGGATCAGAAAAGTGAATGTCTGCAGCATAAATATCACTCAGTAAATGTAGATTTTCTTTACTTAGCTTTTGGTATATCGCGATAAATTTATCTGTTCTGTGGTTGCTCATATCATACCTTAAATGCATCAAGCGCTCGTAAACGAGCGGTTTTATGATCAACGATTGCTGGCCAATAAACTGCTTTTGCTTTGCCGCTTTTCGCTAAATATTCATGTGGAAAATGAATTTGCTTATTCGGCACATTTTCCAACTCCGGTATATACTTACGAATAAAATCACCATCAGGATCAAATCGCTCACTTTGAGTAATCGGGTTGAATATTCTAAAGTATGGCTGGGCATCGCACCCGGTACTTGCAGCCCATTGCCAACCGCCATTGTTAGACGCTAAATCGCCATCGATCAAATGCTGCATAAAGAAACGTTCACCTTTACGCCAATCAATTAACAAGTGTTTGGTAAGGAAACTGGCAACCACCATTCGTAAGCGATTATGCATCCAGCCAGTTTGAATAAGCTGCCTCATAGCGGCATCAACAAGCGGGTAGCCTGTTTTACCTTCACACCAAGCAGTGAAATCAGCCTCATCAGTTCGCCACTTTACTGGGTCATATTTCTCATTAAAATTGTTATATTTATTAAGTTTTGGATAAGCCACAATTAAATGACGATAAAACTCACGCCACACTAACTCGTTGACCCAAGTAAATAAATTGCTTTTAGAGCTACTTAAAACATCGACATATTGTTGCTGTACAAGAGCAATTAATTGCTCAACGCTGACAATTCCTAAAGCTAAATACGGACTTAAGCCTGATGTGCCTTTAATACTTGGAATATCTCGCTGATCTTTATAACTGAGTAATTTATCGCTGATAAAGCGGGCACAGATTTGACTTAATGACGCATCATCAACTGGCCACTTATGTGAGGAATCATCACCGGTAAGTAACGCTGAACCTTGCCAAGGTATTGGGCTAAACATTGTCGGAGGGGCTTGAAAATAAAAATGAGTATCTTGATATTGCTTCAGCCAGGCATTTTTAAAAGGGGTGAACACCTTAAACATCTCACCACTTTGATTCAGTACCGTTCCAGGCGGTGCAACCACGTCACCATCAAACAAGGTGACTGATACTTTAAGTTCATCAGCATGATGTAAAAATGCGTTATCGCGCTCAACTTCATTAATTTCATATTCTTTATTGGCAAATAACTGCGTTACTGAATGTCGCTGGCAGAATTCGCTTAACTGCTGCACACATCCTGCGTAATTACCCGCTTCAATGATATGCAAGGTGATGCCATTATCAGCTAGTAACTGACCTAAGAAGTTTAACCTTCGTTTTAGCAAATCAATTTGTATTGAAGCAACACCATGGCGTTGCCATTGTTGCTCAGTGATAAAAAATATAGCGTCTTTACAACCATTGTCGATTGCTTGATAAAGGGCATGATTATTAAAAAGGCGCAAATCGCGCCTAAACCAAAATACAGTGTTCATTAAATTCCGTAGCGTAATTTAAGTTCGTGAGGATAAGGGTTGAAGTAAACTTGCTTTGCTAAGTATTCGTTTGGATGTACTTTCAAATGATGTTTTAAGAGTGTCAGCGGTACATACAGCGGCACTAAACCTGAGCGATACTCATCAATTGCATCTCGTAACTCTTCTTTTTCAATTTTGGATAAATGTTTTTTAAAGTAGCCTTGTAAGTGCATTAAAGTATTGCTGTTATTTTTGCGTGAGGCAGGTCTTTTCAGCGCTGCCATTAAACCTGCAATATAATCGTCAGCAAGCTGCTCAAAATCATCGCCAACATAGGTGCCCAGTAAATTACCAAGATCTTTATATGCCTGATAATTGTGAGCCATTAACAAATACTTATATTGCGCATGAAACTGCGTTAACCTATGCAGGGTTGCTGGTTGTTGACGCAATAATTGCCAGTTTTTATAAGTAAACACTCGCATTACAAAGTTTTCACGCAAGTGCATATCATTTAAACGACCATTTTCTTCACACGGTAACAATGGGTTGTGAGCCATAATTTGCGCAGCAAAAAAACCCACGCCTTCTGATGTATTACCGGTGCCTGCTTCATTGTATATTTTGATCCGTTCCATGCCGCAGCTTGGACTTTTAGCACAAAAAACAAAGCCGCTTAATTGTGCAGCCTGCTCTGTGGCAACTTTTTTACCGTACTCTGTCAATTGTGGGCCAACATCACCACTGCCGTCAGGACGGCACACTTTAATAGTTGTGCCTACTTTAACCTGTCTAATTGTCGGTCTTGGGATCGGTAGACCTACCGCCACTTCAGGACAAAAACGCTTATATTCAACATGTTTAGCAAATTCATCCATGCAAAAATTTGATTTTTTATGGCCACTATCAAACCGAACTTTCTCACCTGCAAGGCATGCACTGATGCCTATTTGAATAGTCGATTGCTGCATATACACTCCTAGTAAATCAAATTGCCAATTGGATTGAGTAACTTACTCAGTCCTTTATTAAAGTGTAGAGCACTACTGACTACTGTGTAACATAAACAGCCTTTTTCTGTGATCGGAGTGTGTTGATGACGACCATCGAGCCACATAAAGTCGCCAGGCACATAATGATCGTCTTCATCACTAAACTCACCATCGAGTAATAAAGTCAGTTCAAAACCAGTGTGGGTATGTTCAGGGATTTCCCCACCAGCATCTATGTGTAGCAAACTCGAACGTAGCGCACCATCATCGAGAGCGATACGAGAACGTGATAACTTACCCATTTGCATAAACTTACTATGTGAAATACGGGCAAGAGCACGAGGCAATTGATAATTTTGCTGATTGACAAGGATAGTTTGTGGCGTCACTTTATATACATCATCAACACTATCGTCAGCGGTAATTGCATCAAGTAATGATAGTTCATCAATAGCTAAATCTGTAGTTTGCAGTTGTTCATTATGATGCGCAAACACATCTACAGCATTTTGCGCTTCAATGCGTTGCACTTTATCTTTACAGCAACTACACATGTCAAGATGAATAGCGACAGCAACACTGATACTCGCCGGTAATGACGCATTACAATACTGCGCTAATAGCGCATCACTTGGGTGATGTTTAATCATTGCGGTCTCCCATTTCATTGCGTAATTTTTGTAACGCTAAACGTAAACGTGACTTCACAGTACCAATTGGAATATTCAATTGATCTGCAAGTTGCTCTTGTGACATATCTTGAAAATAAACGCCTTTAACAACATCGCGTTGAGCTTGAGGTAATTTATCGAGGTAATTTCTGATTTGCTGGTTTTCAAGATGATCACTAAATTCATAGTCGGCATTATCATGTTGCTCAACTAGCGGCCAAATATCTTCGCTAATATTGTCTTCTTTATTACTTTTCATTTTTCTGAGCATATCAAATGATGCGTTACGCATTACGGTATATACCCACGTTGTAGCTGCACCTTTATCATTATTATAAAGATGTGCTTTTCGCCACACTGAGGTAAGGGTGTCTTGCACTAATTCCATCGCTTGCGCTTCTGAATTAAATTGCTTAATACCAAAGCGTTTTATTTTCGGTGAAAAGTACGCAAATAAATAAGCAAAAGCGTGTTTATCACGATTAGCTGCAACCGCAGATAATGCATCTGCAAGTTCTTTGCTTGGCGTTTGTGGCATGGCAGTGTAATTACCTGTGTTAGGTTCACAACGTGTTGAAAGTTGTTGACTTACCATCATAATATTCCTATTAGTGTTCTTGCTTGTGCAATACGCAGAGCAACTAAAATAAGATCATATTAATTAGGAAAATTCGTTATTAATCACAGTATGAAGGAAAGAGTGGATCTTCGCAAAGTCCGATTTAAAGGCAAGCTGTTGTTTTTTATCAATTGAAATAGGTAATAATTCAAGCCATCTTGCAAGCACCCAGTTCAGATCATCAAAGTGTGTCTGGCGGTATAAATCGGTTAACTCTAGATTAGCAGCAAACAACTGCTCTAGTGCCGTTACTAAATATGAATCATCGCGCTCTAAGTTGTGAGGTTGTTCAAACCAAAGAGATGTTTTAGGTGCAGATAGCTGACCGAAACGCAGTTGCTGTTTATCTTGAGTTATATCAGTTAACTCAACCACATATTTGGCCACCACATCAATTAATAGTTGTCCTTGTTGATCTTGTGAAAAGTCAATAATATCAACTAAGCATCCATACCTAGGAACGTTGAGATAACTATCAACATCGTACTGGCAAAGTACGAAACCATGATCATTTTTAAGTGATTCTTTAACCATATCAAGATAGCGAGGTTCGAAGATACGTAACCGCGTATACCCGCTTGGTAGAATAAATACCGGTAATGGAAAGATTGCACGTTTCATAAGGCTTACTACATCAGTTTAACTATGCATTACGTTACGTGCACCGCAGCAAATAAGATCAACGTTACTGATTATTACTTATCGCTATCCCCTTAGCCTATGTTTAACCACTGCCCTACGTTGCGTAATAATTCAACTGAGGCATACACACTTAATAAGCTCACTACAGGTGCTAACATTAAAGCTAATAATCCTAATTCGCTGCTCATTGCCTTAATCCTCAACTTTTACTGCATTGCTAGTTGCAACGAGTTGTGATGTATTTTCCGCAACTTTAGCTGATTGCTCACTATGCTGTGAAAGCAGTTCAGTTAACATTTTTTGCGAATCACTAAACAATGACTGTTTTAATTTGCTTTGTAATTCATCACTCGTACTTTCAATATAATGTGCAATGCTGTTTGATAGCGTTTGAGTGATATCTAATTGACCGTCATTTGCACTTGCTTGTGTAGAACCAACAACCAAAAGTGCTGCAACAGATAGTTTAATAATGCTTTTCATGATGGTATTCCCTATTGTGTTATTAAGTTAGTCGCTATTACTTAATCAAAGGTTGTGCCAACCACGAAATAAATTTTAACCAATTGTTTTTTATGCACTTTAAATCACATAAGTGCATAACCTTTTGATGATGTGAATTTTAAAACCATTCAAAGTGGTTAAAAATACTAAAATATAGTCAATAAATAAGCATTGAAAGTTTCAGAGTACACTTGTACACTCAAACCCATATTAATGTTTTACGATGAGTATGTGATGTCGGTTGAACCCGCTTATTCTAAAAAAGAAGAGCAACTTAATAGCTTGTCTCACGGCGCAGGCGTTGTATTTTCACTGTTTGTATTGTGGGAGCTTACCGGCAAGACACACACGATTGAAGCAACGGTCAGTGCAATTATTTATGGCGGTAGTTTATTGTTGCTGTTTTTATCATCTACGCTTTATCACAGCAGTAGCAGCATAGGTGCGCGGGCTTTTTATAAAAAATGTGACCACTGTGCTATTTATATTTTGATTGCAGGCACTTACACCCCTTTTTTAGTACTCTCATTAACCGGAATTTGGTCGATTTTAACGCTGGTATTTATATGGTCTTTAGCACTTGGCGGAGTGTGCTATAAATTAATGGTGAAAAAACAAAACAAAAAGGTGTCTTTATCAACATATTTATTAATGGGTTGGTTTGCAGTTGCAATTGTCTACCCGCTTTATTTAAATGTGCCAGTAAACGCACTATGGTGGTTACTCAGTGGAGGGATTTTGTATAGTCTCGGCACACTCTTTTATAGTGCTAAAAGTCGTCAATATAGCCACGCACTTTGGCATGTATTTGTGATTGCAGGCTGTGTTTGTCACTATATTGCAATCAGCCGCTATATTATTACGGTCGGTTAAATTTTTTAATTAGTCCCACTGAAATTGACGCATATTAACACGACCATTTTTAAAAATTACGCCTTCACTTTGCAGTAATTGATATTGCTTTTGGTACTGCGCTGTCCCTTCAGGAAAAGAAATTTTACCTTGGCTGTTGATCACTCTATGCCAAGGTATGCTTGAATCTTTTGGCATTAACTTTAATAACCGCCCTACTAGCCGAGCATTATTTAGCAATCCTGCCATTGCCGCTACTTGTCCATAACTGGCTACTTTTCCTGGCGGTATATTCGCCATCACAGTATAAATTTTGTCTTCTTTACTGGCTTGCATTTACGACCCTAAAAACGTTTTACTTAACTGCTTAAAATCTTGCCACACGGCTCTTGCCACGGGTCCATGATGAGTGGCATTTTGTCGGAATACTCTGATCTGTGCGCTAAACGTATTTTCTCTGTCTAGTATTTTAATTTGTTGTAATACACCACTTTCAAGTTCATTTTGACAATGCGCTAAACTCATCATTGCCCAGCCAGCTCCCGATAATAAAAACGATTTTAAAGTTGATATATCATCAATTTTCATCATGGTAGAGCCTTTTGAATACGATAAACGATCAGAGTCAAAACTCATATCACTTTCAAACATCGCTAAACAAGGAAAGTTCTGTAATTGTTGATAAGTTACTTTATCTGGCACTAATCCTGTCACACTAACAATACCAATATCGAGCTTGCCAATCGGTAAACTTTCTAAATCGCCTGTAGCATGAAACAAATCAAACCACGGACCAATCCCTAAGTCTGCTTGTCCTTTATTAACTTGCTCAAGAGAAACAAAACGTTTTCCGCTGGTTACACTAAACTCGGTGCTGGTATGTTTAACAAAAGCATTGCAAATAATATCGTTATACAGTGCTTGGTGACATAACTGCTCATAACAAATTTTGTAATTTGCTTCATTACCAAGTGCAAGTTCACTGGCCAGTTGTGCTAAATGTGCCTGAGCATCTAATAATAATGCTGCTTCGCGATGATAAATACGACCCTTTTCAGTTAATTGCAATCGATAATGGCTACGATCTAACAATTCAAAACCAAGCTCAGCTTCAAGTTTCTTAATAGCTAACGTTAAAGCTGGTTGCGATTTATACAGTGCTAAAGCAGCTTGCGACAAGCTTTGAGTGCGAACAATGGCATCAAGCATTTTTAACTGCACTAAGTTCATAATGGTCCAACTTAAAATCATAAATTTTATTTATGATCTTTTTAAAATTTAATAATTTTTATTTTATATGTTCGCGGCGTATGCTGCATCTAATTTATGTTTTCATAGCCACGGAGAAGACCATGAAACTGTCGCCAGTTTTAATTATATCAACATTAATACTGAGTTTAGTCGCCTGTAAAGAATCAAATACCGACACTCACGTCGAACAAGCTATTCGTCCAGTAAAACTATTTGAAATTGATACTAACTCAGATCAGACAATACGCAGTTTTCCGGCAGAAGTAGTGGCAAATCAAGGCTCTTATTTGGCGTTTAGAGTTAACGGTGAGTTATTAGAGTTCCCGGCATTGGCAGGTCAACATGTTGAAAAAGATCAACTCCTTGCCAAGTTAGACCCTGAAGATTTTCAACTGCAATATGATGAGCGAAAAGCACGTTTTGAATTGGCGCACTCGCAACTTGAACGCGTACAAAAACTATTTAATAAATCAATTACCAGTCAATCCGAACTTGATCAGGCACTTGCCAATAAACAGGTAGCTGAGTCGGCATTAAAAATTGCAAAAACCAACTTAGATAATAGCGAATTACGTGCCCCTTTTAGCGGCACCGTTTCCAAAGTGTTTGTTAAAAACTTTGAGAATATCCAAGCAAAACAAAACATTCTTCGCTTAGAAACCCGTGATTTAATGGATGTGATCATTCAAGTACCCGAAAAACTAATCGCCCGTATTGATAAAGACATTGACTATCAGCCAAGCGTGGTTTTTGACGGTTTTCCAAATAAATCATATACCTTAATGATTAAAGAATTCGACACCCAAGCAGATCCAGCCACATTAACTTACAAGGTGGTATTTTCATTACCAGTGCCTAAAGATTTTAACCTGTTGGCAGGCATGACCGGCAGTGTAGATATTGATCTAAGTAAAGTTACTCACTCGCAATCACACTATATTTTACTCCCTGTTGAAGCTGTGTTCTCTGAACCAACACAGCCTACTAATAACAGCTATGTCTGGCTATACGATCCACAGACTGGCAAGGTGAAAAAGCAAGCTGTTGAAGTTGGCCAATTACATCGACGTGGTATTGAAGTGCTTGCTGGTTTAGAGCAAGGTCAAACTGTGGTCGCGGCTGGTGTTCACTACCTTAAAGAAGGCATGCAAGTACGTCCGTGGCAAAAAGAGCGAGGCTTATAAAATGAGCATTGCTGAACTTGCCATAAAACAAAAGGTCGTCAGTTGGATGTGCGCGCTATTACTATTAATCGGTGGCGTAGTATCTTATTTAGGACTTGGTCAGCTTGAGGACCCTGAATTTACAATAAAAAAAGCCATGGTGATCACCTTATATCCTGGCGCTTCACCACAACAGGTAGAAGATGAAGTTACTTTTCCGATTGAAAATGCAATTCAACAATTGCCGTATGTGGATTACGTAACCAGCATTTCATCTCCAGGGAAATCACAAATTACCGTTGAAATGAAAAGCAACTATCGCAAACAAGACTTACGACAAATTTGGGATGAGCTACGGCGCAAGATTAACGATAACGCTTCATCACTGCCAAGTGGTGTATACCCAAGTACCATTTTAGATGATTTTGGCGACGTATACGGCGTAATGTATGCCGTCACTGGCGATGGTTACTCTTATGACGAACTAAAAAACTATGTTGATTACTTAAAGCGCGAACTGGTACTCGTTGACGGCGTAGGTAAAGTGACCGTCAGTGGTGAACAACAAGCACAGGTGATGGTTGAAATATCGACGCGTAAGCTGGCGCAGCTTGGTATTGCACCAACTAGAATTTATCAATTATTGCAATCACAAAATACCGTATCGAATGCAGGTAAAATACGCGTAGGCGATGAATCAATTAGACTGCACCCAACAGGCGAATTCAAAGACGTAAAAGAGCTCGAAAATCTACTGATCTCAAAACCAGGTGAAAATGAACTGATTTACCTCGGTGACGTTGCAACGGTGTTTCGTGAATACGCCGAAGTACCTAATAATGTAATCCGTTTTAACCAGCAGCAAGCCTTACTAGTTGGCGTATCGTTTAGCAGTGGTGTAAACGTTGTGGATATAGGCGATAACATTAAAGCGCATTTAGCATCGCTTGAATATCAACGCCCCCATGGCATGGAAATAAATACCGTTTATAACCAACCTGTTGAAGTCGAAAAATCAGTCAATGGCTTTATCATCAGCTTACTCGAAGCTGTCGCTATCGTTATTGTTGTCCTGCTTGTCTTTATGGGCTTTAAAAGTGGCGTACTGATCGGGGCAATTTTATTGCTGACCGTATTAGGTACATTCATTTTCATGAAACTGTTTGCGATTGATTTACAACGAATCTCTTTAGGTGCGCTGATCATTGCATTAGGAATGTTGGTTGATAATGCCATTGTAGTCACCGAAGGGATTTTAATAAACCTAAAGCGAGGGCAAACAAAGATAAAAGCAGCGGCTAATATAGTGGAGCAAACAAAGTGGCCTTTACTTGGCGCAACCGTGATTGCGATTACTGCATTTGCGCCAATTGGCTTAAGCTCTGACGCTAGTGGGGAATTTGCCGGCAGCTTATTTTGGGTATTATTTATCTCATTATTACTAAGCTGGATCACTGCCATCACCTTAACTCCTTTCTTTGCTGACTTAATGTTCAAAGAAACAGAGCTCAAGCAGCAAAGCCATGATGAAGATCCATATCAAGGTGTGATCTTTAATCTATATAAAAGTTTATTAAGCACCTCGATGCGTTTTCGTAAAACCACTTTATTGTTGATGGTCGTTTTATTAGCTAGCTCTGTTTTTGGCTTTAAGTTTATTAAACAAGCGTTTTTTCCAGCTTCTAACACGCCAATGTTTTACGTAGATTATTGGCATACCCAAGGGGCTGATATTCATGCCACTTTAGATGGCGTCGCCAAACTCGAAGCATTCTTACAAAAAGATGAGCTGGTCGAAGAAGTAACATCAACGATAGGACAAGGCGCACCACGGTTTATGTTGACCTACGCACCTGAAAAATCATACCCAGCTTATGGTCAATTAATTATCCGTGTAAAAGACCGCGAAGCAGTGGCGACGATGATTGCAAAAGTTCGCGACTATGAATACAGCCACGTATTTGATGCCAAGCTTAAAATAAAACGTATGGAAATAGGCCCTTCTACTGATGCTAAAATAGAAGCGCGTTTTTCGGGGGCTGATCCAGTAGTGCTTCGCCAATTAGCTAAACAAGCAAAAGAAGTGCTAGCAAAAGATGCCAGTGCTTATAATATTCGTGATGATTGGCGTGAACGCTCAAAACTCATTCGCCCGCAACTTAACGAACAAAAAGCGCGGCGTCTGGGTATCGCTAAAACAGACTTGGACCAACTATTATTAACCAGTTTTTCCGGTAAAAAAGTCGGCATTTACAAAGATGGTACTCAACAGATCCCCATTATTGCCCGCTCACCGGCACAAGAGCGTCTTAATGTTGAAAGCCTCCGTGACCTACAAATATACAGCCCAGTATTAGGCGTATTCGTGCCAGTTACTCAAGTGGTGGATGAGTTTGTTGTACAGTGGGAAGACAGCCTAATAATGCGCCGCGATCGCAAACGTACTATTACAGTAATGGCCGATCATGACGTAATAGGCGATGAAACACCCGCTAAACTATTTTCAAGAGTCAGGCCAGGTATTGAAGCAATTAAACTCCCTAATGGCTATGAATTACAATGGGGCGGTGAGTTTGAATCATCAACAAAGGCAAAAAAAGCTATTTTTGGCTCGTTACCTTTGGGCTATTTAGCGATGTTTGCAGTCACTGTGTTGCTATTTAACTCAGTAAAAAAACCTCTGGTTATTTGGGCCACAGTACCTTTAGCAATCATCGGTGTCAGCGCCGGCTTGCTAGTGATGAACGCCGCATTTAGTTTTATGGCGCTACTTGGGTTATTAAGCTTAAGCGGTATGTTGATTAAAAATGGCATTGTGTTGGTTGATCAGATCAACCTTGAGCTCAGTGAAGGCAAAGAGCCTTATCAAGCAGTATTTGATTCCGGTGTAAGCCGTGTGCGCCCCGTTGCGATGGCAGCAATCACCACCATTTTAGGAATGATCCCATTATTATTTGATGTGTTTTTCCAATCAATGGCGGTGACGATTATGTTTGGTTTAGGCTTTGCAACCGTGCTGACATTAATCGTAGTGCCGGTGCTCTATACCGTGCTATTTAAAATTGAGGTGCCAAAAGCAAAATAACTGAGGTTTAAATAAAACCAGGAGCACAATTTATGTTGTTCCTGGTTTTACAATTTGATCTTATTTTTTAAGGCTTAATGTGCCGGTTCGAGTGGTGCTATTTCTTCTTGCAGGTTTGGCGTTAATTTGGTCATTTTTAGAATCAAAACGGCCTTGTTTGACATGCTTAGCAAAATCACGCTTTTTATCGTTATCTTTGTAAGGCGTGCATGCTTGTTTAGGCTTGCTGATATTCGCAGATTGTTTGTTCTCATCCACTGATAACTCCTCGGTTTTGCCCGAGTCGGCAATCGAGTTATTAATCTCAGCCATTTCTTGCTCAGTTAAATGGCGCCACTGGCCAACATTTAAGCCTTTTAACGTGACATTCATGATACGTACGCGTTTTAAGGTGACCACTTCATAGCCCAAGTACTCACACATACGACGAATTTGACGATTCAAACCTTGCGTTAATACAATAGTAAATTGTTGCGGTCCTGTTTGTGTAACTTTGCATTTTTTCGTGACTGTACCTAAAATTGGTAAACCACCTGCCATCTTATTCACAAACTGACGATTTAATGGCTTGTCGACTGTAACAACATACTCTTTTTCATGATTATTGCCTGCACGAAGGATTTTATTGACGATATCTCCTTCATTTGTCAGGAAAATCAACCCTTCTGATGGGCGATCTAAGCGACCAATTGGAAAAATACGATCTGGGTAGTTAACCGCTTTGACGATATTACTTTGAATTTTACGCTCAGTTGTACAGGTTATACCAACGGGTTTGTTGTAAGCGATGTACGCGCGTTTCGGCACTTTTTTCAGCGGCTTACCATCAATCAGTACCGTGTCAGACAATGCTACTTTGACACCCATTTCCGGTCGAATACCATTGACAGTAACACGACCATCTTCAATATATTTATCCGCTTCGCGTCGTGAACAAAAACCAGTGTCACTAATAAATTTATTTAATCGTTTTAAGTCTGTCATGGGCCAAATTCATATTAATTTTAAAGGCCGATATTGTATACCCAAACCACCTTAAGATGCGAGCTCAGTTGAATTTAAAAGCGATTTAGACAAGGCATAGATTGCAAACAATAGAAGCCACTTGTTAAAATTAATAACGCAGTATAAAGCGCCGTTAAACCAACAATTAGCCTTTTCACAGCAAACATCTAGTCTGTTTGTTTATACTTAAACGATTGCTCTGTTTTACGGTATATGGGTTTGCGATAATTTTAACCTGCAGTGACAGTGAAAAATTACCACACTATTTACAGTAGCTTCAACTCAAGCAGCATTTGCATACTTTCGCCAAATAAATTCCATTGGACCTTGCTTAAAATAACGCGAATAAATCACACTAAAACTAAGTTGAAAAATAACTAAACCACTCACTAATACGTAATATTCTAAATGATTAAAGCTTAGCACCCAGTGCGGATAAAAAACTTTAAACAACAATAACAAGCAAATAGTTTGCATTAGATATAAAGTTAATGCGAGCCTTCCTGCACGCTGCAATGCAATAAAGTGAAAGTCATGTTTTGTCATCAGCATTACCACAAAATGAATAATTAATAGGGCTGTGAATAATGCTGCAAACCAGCTTACGGGTTCTTTTAATGCACTAATAAATAAGCTAGATTGGTATTCAAAACTGATCCTAATCGCACTTAACAGTAGCGCAATTGACAAAACTCTGATTTTGCTTAATTTAGTTAAACCAGTCTCAAACAGTTTATTTTTATAGCCATAAATACCGAATAGCATTAATCCTGCAGCCATCCACAAAGTGATCAGCGGAAGTGCAATGAGCATCACGATAAACATCACACTATTATTGACAAAAATAGTTAATGCCGATCCTCGTGAAGCATTATAACTTGCTAAAAAATCGGCTGAATCTCGATAGATAGTCAGTGTGGGGTCAATTAAGGCTATCAAAAACGTTATCGCTGCGGCTAATGATAGAAATTGCCAACCGCGTTTTAATAACATCTCGTCACTCGCATCAAGGTACTGTATGACCAACCAACCTGCGCATGCATAGATAAACAAAATATCACCAGCCCACAACAAAAAGCCATGTAGTAAACCAAACACGGCCAATACTTTTAAGCGTTTTTGCAATTGCTCAAGCTGCTGGTAACGCTGCCACTGAATATATAAGCCAGCACCAAAGAGTAAGCAAAATAAGCTGCGAAAGCGGCCGTCAATAACACTAAGGCTCACCCATTGAATAACATGATCCGAAAAAGGCGGGGACTGTAATGGTACGTAACCAAATTCAAATAAACCAAAGGAATAGGCATTCATGTACATTAAGCCAAGCACAGCAACACCACGAATAACATCCATATTTTGATTACGCATTATTGGGCTCGACTTATTAGTTGTGCTTATGTATGTTTGACCAGTCTAGCGCATCTCGATAAAACTTCGGCAGTAAATCACTATTTATGTTAATAAATACAACTGCTTGCTCCATAGCCCACCAGCTACCTGATTCATACGCTTTTACTGTTGCAAGGATATAATACAGGGTGTTTTTTTCTTCCATTAGAGCGTCTTTGATTGGTTCTGGAAATGGTAAACGAAGGAGTAATTGCTCCATTGGGCGATCTAATATTGCATCCAACAACGAAAAAAGACCGGTTAAAAAGGCACTATTCGCTTGCGAAGGCGCTATCTTTTTCGCTATCAGCTCACAAAATCGCGCCCGAATGATACACATTTTGATCAATTCGTTAGGTTTCGTTTGTCCAACGTGAGCGGTAATGATCAAACTAACAAACTTCTTTATATGATCATGGCCTAAATAGACTAAAGCCTGTTTGAGTGACTCTATTTCTTTTTGGACAGGAAACACACCGCTGTTGATCAATCTTAATAACTTAAATGCTAACGCTGTATCTAATTGAAACAATCGCGCAATCGCATTGATATCAGGATGCTCTTTCATAACTTGTGCATAGATGGTCAATGCTAATGCATAGTTTATATCAATGTCTTTTTGTTGAATGACTACCGGCTTGGCAAAAAAATAACCCTGAAAATAATCAAAGCCCATCTTATGAGCTATTTTAAAATCATCAATAGTTTCGACTTTTTCAGCAAGCAACTTTAGCTTTTTGTATTTTTGCAGCCGTCGAATCATCGGTTCAATTTGCTGCAAAGGAGTTATTTGAATATCAAATTTGATTAATTTAACAAGTTTTAAAAACCTTTCCCACTTAGGCTCATATACAAAATCGTCAAGTGCTAACACAAAGTTTTTA
Organism: Pseudoalteromonas sp. SG43-7; assembly: GCF_014164295.1. Taxonomy (NCBI): domain Bacteria; kingdom Pseudomonadati; phylum Pseudomonadota; class Gammaproteobacteria; order Alteromonadales; family Pseudoalteromonadaceae; genus Pseudoalteromonas; species Pseudoalteromonas sp. SG43-7. The sequence goes on along the minus strand of NZ_JACJEY010000030.1, from coordinate 18,322 downwards.
TGAAACAGCGCACGACATAGCTGGTAGTTTTCTTCTGTCGGCTCAATTGTTTCGAGCAACTCAAGTACCACATCTTGCGAAGGCAAAAATGCACATAAATCCATTTTTAAAGAATCAGGACCGATATTAATCAGTGCTTTTTTACCAGCAGTAATATGTCGAGTGCCAAAATTAAGCTGATTTTCCATGATCAGTTTTGCTGTTGCGACGCTTTCGTCAATATCTGGAAAACAATTATTGGTACTATTACGAAACAATAATTCATAGGCAACTACATGTTGTTGACGATTGAATATTGCTTGGCGCGCAACAAATACTTGCACTTTTTCACCCTTAAACTCGACTATTGATGGTTAGTTACGAAATAAAACACAATACTAAGTAACTAAATCATAATGTTATTGCAATCCATTATAGCTAGTAAGATGATAAATAGCAGTATTAATTATAAAGTTTACTGATATAGTCCTTTGCTACATAAGACCATGTAAAGCGAGCAGCCTTAGCATTGCTGACAATTTCATCCCATTGTTTGGGTTGTTCTTGTCTCAGAGTAAGAGTATTAGCAAAACACGTTACCAGCGCCTCGCTTTGTGTTTGTAATGTGTCACCACTAAAGCTAAAACCATTTTCCAAATGAGTAATAGTATCTTTTAAACCACCGACTTGATGTACTAAGCAAGGCTGCCCTGCTCGCATAGCAAGCATTTGGCTAATACCACATGGCTCAAAGGAACTAGGCATCAAGAATAAGTCCCCTAACTCATACAGTAATTCGCCAACGCTATTACCATAACCCTTTAAAAATAATAAGTTACTATTTCGTGCCATGGCGGCTGTCATAACATCTTCAAGGGCCGTGTCACCGGAACCTAAAATGATCATACGTCCTTGCTGTTCATTTAACTTTTCACACAATGCATCTAGCACTTGCTGGTTTTCGTAGGGTTGGCGCAGTAACAAAGCTTTTTGATCGGTTAGGCGTCCAACACTGGTGACTAAAGGCCCTTTAACTGGCTGCTCAATGAACTGCTGTAACCGTTGATGAGCTATATAGTAACTGCTTTGCAGGTTAACTTCTTTAACCATCCAAACAAACAATGCCTGCTCTATCTCAAAGTATAATTGTGATAGCGTACTGGTTGACTGTGCGTTGTGCTCAGTGTACTCACAGCCATTTAATATTCCGACGACTTTATTGTTCGCCATCGCATTATTCAAATCGCGCTCTAAGCCTTCACCACCAAAAAAACCATTATGCGGTTCACTGGCTTGCAATACTTCTTGTGCGTAGCTTGGAGATACTAAATGTATCTTATCAACTAAATTGATAGCGCTGCGCATCGGATTAAAGCAATGAGGATAACGCGGATCGCATAATATCTCGCCGTTATAACTTAACGCCGGAAACCATGCTTCTAAACTTGAATCATCTCCTTTGAATGGGCGGATCCCTTGCAGTGCAATATTGTGTACTGTAAATACGCTGCGCAAAGAAGAAAAAGATGCAAACCGATGATCAAACTTTAACAATACCGCCACACACGCGCTGTGCCAATCATGCAAATGCAACACATCAGGACGAGTGATCACACCTTGCAATAGCGCTTCACACACTGCAGCATTAAATAATGCAAACTTAGTGGCATCAGTGGCAAAAGGTCGGTCACCATCATCATTACAGTATACAGCGCCATGGTGCTGACTAAATAACGGATGTGATAGTACTAATTGCCTGACTTGCTGCTGATCAACATATACTTGCCACACTTGAACATCATAGATATATCCGGCAAAGGGCACATGGAGCGTGCCTAATTGCACACGCTCTAACGTGGTAAAACCATAATCTGGAATAACCACATCAACGGTTAAGCCAAGCTCCGCTAATGCTTTGGGACAATCTCGTAGTACATCTGCAACACCACCCACTTTGGCATTTGGTAAAGCGTCATTTTCGGCCGCAACCATTAATACATGCATCTTTTTCTTACTTCCTACAACTGTATGATATTTTAAGCTAATTGTTTACTCTCACGCTCTTGGCGCTCAAGTTTTTTGGAAAGTTCTGTGAGCATTTCACGGGTCACTAACACAATACCCTTTTTAGATACTCTGAAACCATTTTCTTCGTCTGCTTTACGATCAAAACCGATTTCAACACCGGCTGGCACTTCACATCCACGGTCGATAATAGCACGGCGAATACGGCAATTACGTTGAATAATCGCACCTGGTAATATCACCGACTCTTCAATGACGCAGTATGAGCGAATATGTACATTAGAGAATAACAGTGATTTACGAACCACCGAGCCTGAAATAATACAGCCGCCTGATACGGTTGAATCTACAGCCATGCCACGTCTGTCATCATTATCAAAAATAAACTTAGCCGGTGGCAGTTGTTCTTGGTAAGTCCAAATAGGCCAAGTTGGATCGTATAAATCCAGCTGTGGTTCTGGCATCACCAGCTCCATGTTTGCTTCCCAGAATGAGTCAAGTGTACCCACATCACGCCAATAAGGTTGGCCGTCATGACCTGGCTCTCGAAATGGAAAAGCAAATACATTATGCTCTTCAATAATTGCCGGAATAATATCATGACCAAAATCACGGCCTGAACCTTCGTTTTCTGCGTCTTTTTTTAGTTGTTCAAATAAGAACTCAGTATTAAATACATAATTACCCATTGACGCTAAACAAGTGCCCGGACGACCAGGAATTGAACTTGGCATTTTCGGTTTCTCATCAAAACGACGTACTCGTTTCTCTTCATCTACCGTCATCACACCAAATGTTTCTGCGGCTTCTTCGCAAGGAACTTCAATACAGCACACCGTCATGTCTGCACCTGTTTCAACATGTTTTGCCAATAAGCCGCCGTAATCCATACGGTAAACATGATCGCCAGATAAAATCATTACATACTTAGGTAGCTCATGACGAATAATATCCATATTTTGGAACACCGCATCTGCAGTGCCGCAATACCATTCGTCACCATAACGCTGTGATGCCGGTAATATCTCTACCGATTCACCCAGTTCTTTTTTAAAGTGGCCCCATGCACGGTTGACATGGCGGATCAGCGAGTGCGATTTATACTGTGTGGCAATCCCAACACGACGAATACCTGAATTAATACAGTTTGATAGCGGGAAATCGATAATACGATGTTTGCCACCAAAATAAACTGCCGGTTTGGCCCGCCAGTTTGTTAATTCATGTAAGCGTGAACCTCTGCCCCCTGCTAAAATCAGTGCGTAGGTTTCTCGTGTCAGACTACTTATGTAGCGATTTGCATAACTTGGCATAATTTATCTCCGTATTAATCTTTGCTGTTGCTTACGGCTGTGTCGGCCGAACTAGATGTTGTTAATGCTTCCAAATGCCAAATATCATCACTGTATTGGCTGATCGTTCTATCACTTGAAAAAGTACCACTGGCCGCAGTATTTAAAATACTCATTTGCGTCCAATGCTGTTGATCTTGATAAGCGTGTTCAACCGCCTTTTGTGCTTGTACAAAACTATCAAAATCGTGGGCAACCAACCAAGGATCATGTGGGCTTTTGATTGCACCAATAATGTCGTCAAATAAACCAGGTTCGAATAAATTAAAGTGCCCACTTTCAAGTAATTGCATAACACTTAGTAAGTCAGGCGTATTATGAATAATGTGTAATGGGTTGTAGCTTTGTTTTATTCCCTCAATTTGTTCCGCTTGTGCGCCGAATAAGAAGAAGTTATCAGCCCCTACTGCATCGCGAATTTCTATATTAGCACCATCTAAAGTGCCAATCGTCAACGCCCCATTCATCATAAACTTCATATTACCGGTACCAGATGCTTCTTTACCTGCGGTTGAAATTTGTTCAGACAAGTCTGTTGCGGGGCAAATCGTTTCCATTGCTGTAACATTATAATTTGGTAAAAATGCCACCCGTAAATAAGGCTGAGCAAGCGGATCTTTGTTGATCACATCTGCAACATTATTAATTAGCTTAATAATGCGCTTAGCCATGTAATACCCCGGTGCAGCTTTTCCTCCTAGTAATACACAGCGTGGCACTAAATTGGCGGTATCGCCACGACGGATCCGGTCATACAAGTGAATTATGTGTAATACATTCAGTAATTGGCGCTTATACTCATGAATTCGTTTAACTTGCACATCAAATAGCATGCTAGTGTCAAATTCAACACCACAACGCTCTTTGACTAAATCAACTAGCCGTTGTTTGTTTTCAAGTTTGACGCTTTGCCATTGTTTATGGAATTTAACATCATCATAATAGCGACGCAGCTGGCTAATTTGCGCAAAATCCCTCACCCAATCTTGACCAATTTTTTCACCAATCAACTGTGTTAGTTTGGGGTTACAATGAGCTATCCACCGCCTTGGCGTTACACCATTAGTTTTATTGTTGAATTTTTCAGGCCACAATTCATAAAAAGTTTTAAACAAACCTTCTTTAAGTAATTCTGTGTGCAATGCTGCTACGCCATTAACTGAAAAACTGCCAACAATGGCTAAATACGCCATTCTTACTTGTGGATCTGAGCCTTCTTCAATTAAAGACAACGCTTGTTGTTTTGCAACATCCCCCGGCCACGCCAACGCAACTTGAGCAAGAAAACGTGCATTTATTTCATAAATTATTTCAAGAATACGCGGTAATAAACGCGCAAATAATGACACAGACCACTTTTCGAGCGCTTCTGGAAGTAACGTATGATTGGTATACGCCATGGTTTTTGTGGTGATCTGCCATGCAGCATCCCAATCCAAGTCATAATCATCAATCAGCAATCGCATTAACTCTGCAACAGCAATACTTGGGTGGGTGTCATTAAGTTGAAAAACATGAAAATCAGCAAAATCACTAAACTTTTCACCATGCTGTGATACCCATAGACCAACAATATCTTGTAAGCTCGCCGACGATAAAAAGTATTGCTGCCTTAAACGTAGCTCTTTACCATTTTCGCTGCTGTCATTAGGATAAAGTACCATGGTGATTTGTTCGGCAAGGTTTTTATGCGCGACGGCTTCTGAGTAACTACCGGCGTTAAACTCACCTAAATCAAACTCATCAGTGGCTTCTGATTTCCAGAGTCTGAGGGTGTTAACTATGTCATTTTTATAGCCAGGGATCGGCACATCATAAGGGACAGCTAATACATCTTCAGTGTCTAACCATTGTCGATGAATGCGTCCGTTCTTATCAGTATAACTTTCAACATGGCCAAAAAACTTAACACGCTTGGCTTGCTCTGGTGCGCTCAGCTCCCATGGATGCCCTTCACGTAACCAATTATCAGGCTGCTCTATTTGATGGCCATTTTCGATTGACTGGTTAAACATGCCGTATTCATAACGAATACCATAACCGGTTACAGGTAATGCTAAACTCGCACAACTATCTAGAAAACACGCAGCTAAGCGGCCTAAACCACCATTACCTAACCCAGCGTCATGCTCTGCTTGCGCAACATGTTCAATGTGAGCGCAATAATTATTAAGTGCAAGTTTGACTTGCTCTTCTAAATCTAAATTTAAAATGGCATTACCTAGTGCTCGGCCCATTAAAAACTCAAGTGATATATAAGCCGTTTTACGACGCTTTTCACTGTGCATTTGCTGTTTTGTTGCTCGACAACGAGCGACTAATCGATCGCGAATTGTCAACGCTAGTGCGTTATACAAATACAGTTGAGACTTTCCGACCTTATCGCGCCCAAGGGTATAATAGAAATGGCGTGATAAATCATCTTCAAGCGTACTTTCATCTATTAAAGGGGCATCTTGCCAACCTTTAGCAACACACATTTGTTCACCATTATTCGCCATTACATTCGTCCTCTAAATTGGCTGTAAAAACCCAACTGCTTTGTGCAGCAACCTCAAACTGTTCTGTATTTTTAACCATTGCTTGATCAACACTGCTAAGCGCTAAACGCCATACCGATAAATCGTGATTAGCAGGTAATTGACATTTAACTGCCACATTACTGGCATTCAAAATAATGAGTAATGCCGTATTTAGTTGTGTATCTTTTAAGCTATACATCAAAAACTGTTTTGAACCATCATGCCAGTCACTTTCTTGCATGGCTTGGCTTTGCTCGGTATACCAATCAACACTAAATCGCTTATCGCTATCGTGTAAAAATACACTGTGTTTAAACACACAGTGTTGCTTTCGTAAGGTCAATACATCGTCAATAAAACGAATGAGGCTGTGGCTACGCTGCGAGTCTTTCCATGCCAGCCAACTAGTGCGGTTATTTTGACAATAAGCATTGTTATTCCCTCCTTGCGAGTGCCCCATTTCACTGCCTGATGACAGCATAGGCACCCCTTTGGAAAGTAGTAAGGTAAGTAAAAAGTTTTTTTGTTGTTGTAACCGCATGGAGGTAACTTTTAAATCATCAGTAAAGCCTTCAACACCGCAATTAAACGAATAATTAGCACTGTGCCCATCGCGGTTTTGTTCACCATTTGCTTCGTTATGCTTTTGTTCGTAACTCACTAAATCGGTTAAAGTAAAGCCATCATGACTGGTTATAAAATTAATACTATTTAATGGCCCACGGTGATTATGATCAAACAAATCAAAAGAGCCATGTAAACGTTTTGCAAGATCAGCCAGCATATTGTGCTGCCCTTGCCAAAAGCGCCTAACAACATCACGGTATTTATCATTCCACTCACGCCAAGGCGCAGGAAATGCTCCCAATTGATAACCACCAGGGCCTATGTCCCAAGGCTCAGCAATTAATTTCACTTGGCTTAACACTGGATCTTGATTGATTGCTTGTAAAAAACTATGGGTTTGGCTAAAGCCATGCGGCGTCCGTCCAAGAATAGTTGCTAAATCAAACCTAAAACCATCAACACCCATTATTTCTACCCAATAACGTAAGCTATCGAGTACCATTTTCAAGCTAAATGGGTCGTCTATATTTAAGGTATTACCACACCCAGTGTCATTGATATAAACTTCAGGGTTATCGTTAACACTACGGTAATAACCAGGGTTATTTAGGCCGCGCCAAGATAACAAAGGACCGTCGCTACCAGCCTCTGCGGTGTGGTTGTAAACCACATCTAAAATCACTTCAATACCCGCTTGATGAAGTTTAGTAACCATTTGTTGAAATTCACCAATTTCATCAGTTACTAAGTAATCTTTATTTGGTGTAAAAAAATTTAATGTATTGTAACCCCAGTAGTTTTGCAGGCCTTTGGCGGTTAAAAACTGTTCGCTAATAAAACTATGTACCGGTAACAATTCTAAAGTGGTTACGCCAAGTGTACGTAAATGCTCTATAAAACTGGGATGGCTCAAGCCCAAATAGGTACCTTGTAGCTGACTTGGAATAGAGGGATGTCGTGCTGTGGCGCCTTTAACGTGACATTCATAAATAACCGTTTCTCCCCAACTATGGCCCGGTTTTTTACCTTGATAAGGCTGCAGCTGTGTGACTTTAGATTTAGGGATATCAATGGCGTTGTTTACCGTACTCAAAGTACCTTTAGGCATTTGCCCATAGTGTCGTTCACTCCAGGTAAACTCACCAAATAAATCTTTTGCATAGGGGTCAATTAACAATTTTTGGCTATTAAAAAACAATCCTTTTTTAGGTTGATATTCACCTTCTGCGCGATAACCATATAAAGTGCCCATAGCCAGTGGGGTTATATGTAAACTCCATATCCCCCCTTCATTATTATTCATTGCTAACTTTAAAACTTCGGTATGACCACTGGCATCAAATAAACACACATACAACTGTTTAGCCAATGGCGCATAAACAGCAAAATTTACACCGTTTGTTAATACACTGGCTCCCAGCGGAAAAGTTTGCCCTTTATTTAATTCAATCGATAAACTCATCAGCCACCCTTCTTAAATAAACCGTCGCAAGCGCTGGCAGTGAGAGTTTAATGCTATGTTGATGCCCGTGGCATGGAGTTGCTGTACTGGTTGTTTTAGCTGATTGCCCACACACTTGTACTCCAGAGCCAAATAGCTGTTCGTCATCGGTATTTAAAATGACTTCAAATTCACCTGAGCTTGGTACACCAATACAATAATCATGATAAACCGTTGGTGTGAGGTTACTTACCACAACCACGTAATTACTGGCTTTCTTAGCAAAGCGAATAAAACTAAAAATACTTTGTTGAGCATTTTGATTATCGATCCAGCTAAAACCTGACGGATCAGTATCTAGCTGATGTAAAGCTGGAACATCGCGATATACTTTATTGAGCTGCGCGATAGTTCGTTGTACACCTTGATGCGATAGATGCTCAAGTAAATGCCAATCAATTGATTGATCATGATTCCACTCGCTACGCTGGGCAATCTCACCGCCCATGAACAGTAATTTTTTGCCTGGATGCGCCCACATAAATGCATAATACGCGCGTAAATTTGCAAATTTTTGCCAATCATCACCAGGCATTTTTTCAATTAATGAGCCTTTACCGTGCACCACTTCATCATGGCTTAAAGGTAAAATATAATTTTCACTATAGGCATACACCATCGAAAAAGTTAATTCGTGATGATGATGTTGGCGATATAAAGGATCGCGTTGCATATAGTGAAGGCTGTCGTTCATCCAGCCCATATTCCACTTGTAACCAAACCCTAAGCCATCATGATTCACCTGACGGGTAACACCAGGCCATGCCGTTGACTCTTCAGCTACCATCATAATGCCGGGGTTATTAGCATAACAACGTAAGTTAACTTGTTTTAAACACTCAATAGCACCAAGATTCTCACGTCCGCCAAACTTATTCGGGATCCACTGTCCATCTTCACGACTGTAATCAAGGTATAGCATTGAGGCAACAGCATCGACACGTAATCCATCAATGGCAAATTCTTCTAACCAATACATTGCATTAGCAACTAAAAAGCTGCGAACCTCTGGGCGATCATAGTTGTAGATATAGGTATTCCAATCTGGATGGAAACCTTGACGCACATCGGCATGTTCAAATAAATGTGTGCCATCAAAACGATGCAAGCCATGTGGATCACTTGGGAAGTGGCCTGGAACCCAATCAATGAGTAAACCAATGTTAGCTTGGTGGCATTGCTCTACAAAATAACGAAAATCATCCAAACCGCCAAACCGACTCGTTGGTGCAAATAAGCCAACTGGCTGATACCCCCAAGAACCATCAAATGGAAATTCACTGATCGGCATAAGTTGGATATGCGTAAAGCCTTGCTCAGTGACATAATTAATTAACCGCTGTGCTAATTCTTGATAAGTTAAATAACGATCTCCCTCTTCTCGCTGCCAAGAACCTAAATGCACTTCATAGATAGAGATAGGTGCATCAATCGCGTTGCGTTTAACACGCTGACGTTGCATTTTATCAGTTAGTTTAATTGCTGTGGGCCGAGTTTGAAGTACTGAAGCAGTGCCTGGTGCTTGCTGCATTTTAAATGCAAATGGATCAGCCTTTTCGAGCACTTCGCCACTGAGTGTTGTTATAGAAAACTTATAACACTGACCTTCATTTAGCTCTGGAATAAATAAGTCCCAGACTCCAGACGCAGGGTTAAAACGCATAAAGTGTTGGCTTTGCTGCCAGTGATTAAACTCACCAATAACTGAAACACTGCTTGCATTAGGTGCCCAAACACTAAAACGTACACCTGCAACACCTTTAAAATCAATAAAGTGGGCACCAAGATGGCGATATGCGTGCTCTAATGTGCCTTCATTAAATAAGTACATTGCACTATCATCTAGGCTGCTATCAAAACTATACACATCTTCACAAATAACCTGACAATCACTGTAATCTACCACTAGCTGATAAGCTGAAATATCTTGATTATCAAGCTGTGCTATAAATAAATCTGAATCTCCATAGCGTGTGCTAACAATCATTTGCTGAGGCAGTTTAATCGTTACTTTTGTTGCCCCGGGCATATAACAGCGTATTTCACTGTGCGTGTCAGTAATTGCATGTACGCCTAAAAAACTAAACGGATCTTTAAAACAGCCGCGCTTTAAAGCATTAACTTGTTGATCATAGTGCTGTGACTTTGCGGTTTTACGAACAATACTGTTCATTTAATTAGTCCTTATGGAATTAATAGCACTGAGAAATGCACTGTGACGAGTTAATATTTGTTCACTTGAATGCGTTAATACCCGACGCCAATTAGGGTATTCTTGATCCGTTCCAGGAATGTTTACAGGTAATGTTTGCTCATCTAAATCATCGAGCTGAATAGTAAATAACCGCGCTGGTGCAGCGGCCAAGCCTAAGGTCAGCGCTTGATAAACATCACTTGCTGTACTGTCCACAAACAAGGAGTGCTCTGCACATCCTGACAGAAAACGCAGTAGTCGTTGTTTTTCAATTTCTCGGTCTGCATGCAGTTGAGTTAACTGTTGTTCATCAATTAATTGATATTTTAATTTCAAAGTAAGATCAAGCCCCTGCCACCAACCAAAGAAAGGCGGTACATCATGGTTTGCAACCATTAATAATGATTGTGGAGCAAATGACTGGGCCGCTAAAAATTCACCTTGATAATCTTTTTCAAAATAGAATAAGCTATTTGAAAATATTGCTTTATCTGCTAATGCAGCTTTCACCTCTGGTGGAACAACCCCAAGATCTTCACCAATGACAATACATTGATTCAAGTGGGATTCTATTGTCAGTACCGCTAATAAATGCTCAAATGGATAATACACATAGCAACCATCTTGTTGCTGTTGATGCTCAAAACACCACCATAAACGGCGGATAGCCATAACATGGTCAATACGTAAGCCACCAACGTTTTCCATATTGGCACGGATCAATGCTCGGTAGTAGCTAAAATTATTATCGCTGAGCTTAATCGGATTCAGTGCTGGCAATCCCCAGTTCTGGCCATGCTCTGCCCATGGATCAGGCGGTGCACCTACATAAGCAGAATCGGTAAACAACGATTGTTGATTGAGAAACTCGCTGCCATCACCGGCACAGCCCACCGCTAAATCATTGATCAAACCAATACTCATTCCCTGCTCTCGGGCGGTAGTTTGGCATAATTTTAATTGCACATATGCTAGCCATTGCAAGTAGTAAGCAAAGTCGCTGTCAGTAACTTTTAAGGTCGCAAGTGTCGAACCATGCTGTTGACAAAAATCGCTAAAGCATTGTTTGCGGTGCTCACTCCCATGCATACAAAAATGCTGGTATAGCAAGTTAAAGGCTGCGTATTTGAATTCACTCACTGCACTGTAATTAATATACTGCGACTGCAGAGTCCGCTTTTTAAAGTCAATCGCATAGCTGCTTTGTAAATACGCAGTGATATCGGGGTTATTAATGCTGTCATCGCATAAATCAATTGATATATAGAGTGGGTTTAATAACGCGCGATTATTTGGACTGTAGGGACTTGCTCGCTCTGGTTGCTCAGAAAATAATAAATGCAGTGGATTGAGTAAAATATAATCCAGTTTATGACTTGCTGCTTGCTCGGTCAGCGATAATAAATCAGCAAAATCGCCTATCCCTAGTGCTGCATTATTTTTTAAACTATAAAGTTGAATTGAAAGCCCGCTTTGCTTTTTATCTGTCACTTGGAAACTATATTTAGGTGTCACCCACAGTTGAGTTGTCGCCGTTAAACCTGCAACGCTAATATGCGCATCATGATAACCAATTGGCAATAATGGAAGCGGAAAAATAAGCTCTAAATAAGTGACGTCGTTAAATAAATAATCGCCACTGCATTGCAAATCAGCTAATTGGTGAGTAATGCTGGGCAAATCAAGCTGTGCAAATGATACGGTACATTGTTGCCCTAGCATACGCCTATCAATACGCACTTTAACGGCTGGTTGTTCAGCACATACCAAACTACACTCTGGTACTAGTTGCAGCCACTTATTGGCATCTAAGCTGATATTTAAATGCGCTATTTGAGCGTGATCTGTAACATCAACACCACAACAACTCAGTGCCGCACTGCGGGTTGCATCGCTAAAAACCACGTGTTCACCGGTATATTTGGTGTATTCATAGCCAATACCATGTAGATAAAAAAGCTGTGAAAGAGACTCCATTTACCGCGCCTTAAATACGTTGTGTATTGACTATACTATTTTCTGTACCAAAGCTGTTTGCTATGTATCCATCAGCATGATGATCATTATCCCAAATAGTACCATTAACTAAATATCGAAAATGAAACTGTTGATCGTTCGGTAAGCGCTGTTTTAACTTAAAACATTGCTCTTTTTTATTAAACTTCATAGTAACAGGTTGCCAATCAGTAAATTCACCAACTAACTGAACTTGCTCAGCCTGAGGATGTTGAAATTCAAATGTAACTTCAGCTTCATTTTTAGTTTTAAAAAATCGTTTACTTAACATAGTGGGCTCCAAACTAAACCTTAAGGTCAATTAATCCTTGCCACAGAAGTGCGTTCAACTACTCAACATACGCAGGGCTGTAAAATGTATTTTTATTAGGGCGTGTAACTTTTCAAGCTTGAAATTTGTTCAACTTTCAGACTGCGCTTGGTCGTTATGCTACGTTATCGCACAATCTATGTAGATAAAACACTACTATGTGCTCTGATTTGCCTAACAATCAAACATACTGCAGTAAAAGTAACCTCAAAAAATAAACACGCTCTAGTTAAACAAAGTTATATTTATGCTTTATGACAGTGCAATTAAAAAAATATCGCACCAAATATGTGCAAATAAAACACAAAACACTCACCTCATTATCACCAATTAAATGAGAGCAAGAACTAAACCAAGTTTAATCACGGTCTGAATTATGACCTTTAAAGTAGTTAACAAATAACCGCTGGTAAAGTGAATTTATTTAATGATTAAATTGAGTAAAAGTTCGGCAAACATCGATAAAATAACACTTAACAGGAAAAGGGTTGCTTTTACAAGACTATTGTAAAAGAAATGTTTTGTCAGTGACTCTGACAAACTATATACTGATAAAATTATGTAATACCTAATAAAAAACTCATATAATTGGGATAAAATGGTTTAATGGAATGACTAAATTTTTTCGCTTACTCAGTATTGCCTTTATTGCTATGTTTATTTTTTGCTACGGCATGAATATTTTATTGACCAAGCAAGTCAATACCATTAACCCGCAACAATCTAGTATTGCCACTCGCGCTTTTGATACTGCTACCACCCAACTAACGATGCCCTCTTGGTATAATCCTATATTAAATGGCCATTATATTGTTCGCAAAGATGGTACGGATTATTTACTTATTAAAGCAACAGACACACAATTTATTACTGCCCAAGTGTCATCAATGCTCAATGCCACTATTTTGTCACCCATAAACTTTATTTTATTGATTTTAATAGGTTTATTTTTAACGTGGTATTTTGGTAAGCAATTAAACATTAAACGCGAAAAACAATTAATAGAACAACTTAATACACAAACAAAAAAAGTAATCGAGTCATTTAACATTCAACTTCCTGAGCTTGAGCATGCAACAGAAGTTACCCGCTTAAGCCAAGCAATTAATGCCTTAACCAGCCATGTAGCCAATTATGCTCGTGAAACTCAAACCAGTATTTGCCAAGATAAATTGACCTTGTTAATTGACCGTCACGCTTATATTGAGCACTTAGACCGTCAACTCAGTGGTGCTGAACTCACAAACATTCACTGTGCCTTGTTATTTATTGATTTAGATGGTTTTAAGCAAGTAAATGACTCTTTTGGTCACAGTTTTGGTGATGAAGTATTGATTCAAGTAGCCGAACGCCTCGCAAGCGTATTACGCCATCACAAGCTTAATGATATCAATCCCACCAGTCTGCTAGAGCAAAATCTAGCACGTTTAGGGGGCGATGAATTCTCTATTTTTATTAATAACATTGATTCCAGTTCTAAAAGTTTGGATGTTGCACAGCATGTATTAAACGAAATAGAGCGAGACTTTGTACTAGGCAATAAACTAATTAAGATCAGTGCCAGTGTCGGTATTGCGGTTTATCCTGAGAGTGCATCAACTCCCCATGCTTTGTTGCAAATGGCGGATGTGGCTATGTATCGTGCTAAAACCGATGGACGTGGTATTTTTAAAGTCTATTCGCCAGAAATGGGCAATAAAATGCGTCGCTACCACTACTTACTCGAAGAGCTGCGTTTAGCGATTGCGTGTCATAATTTTCATTTATCATTTCAGCCTATTGTGCATGTTGAAGATTGCGCCATCGATTACTTCGAAGCATTAGTGCGCTGGGATCATCCTGTTGAAGGGGCTATTTCTCCAGTAGAGTTTATTCCGATTGCCGAAGAATCAAACCTTATATTAGAGCTTGGTGATTGGATAATGCTAGAGTCATGTCGACAAATGGCAGCTTGGCATAATGCTGGTATGCGCAAAGTTAAAATCTCAGTTAATGTCTCAGGCATTCAACTCAAACATCGCCCTATTCACGAATGGGTAATGAAAAAACTCGCAAAAACGGGTCTCCCGCCTACTTCTTTGATGTTAGAGATCACCGAATCAACATTGATCACCGCAAGTCACACTATTATTAATGAATTAGAAAAATTACGAAAAGAAGGCGTCACTATCGCAATTGATGACTTTGGTACCGGTTTTAGTTCTTTAAGCACCTTAGCTGATCTACCTATTGATGTGATCAAAATTGATAGATTATTCATAGCCCAAGCTAATGAAAACCCGAAGTATAATGAAATATTAAATTCAATCAGTGAGTTAGGCTCGAAGCTCGGCCTTAAAATCGTTGCTGAAGGGGTGGAAGAAATCGCCCAGTTTGAATTAGTGAAGCGTATGGGTATTAGCTGCGTGCAAGGGTATTTGGTCAGTCGTCCGCAGTCATCTGTGAATGTTGGCAGCAAAGTACTACAAGGAAATGTTAATCATATCGCGGCGACAGGCACTGGCGTATGGAGCCTCGAAACTTAACGATTATTCATTTATAGTCTTATTGGCATGGAAATTCACCTTAAAATAGATAATAATACTCAATAACTTAGTATCAGATTCTACTTCCTCCATGCTTAAAAAAAGTATTTATTCATTAATCTCAATCATCATTTTGGTGAGTATTGTACTTACCAGCATTTCAATTTATACCTTATACAGCAAAAAGAAACTCAGTGTTGATCCTAAACTCAAAGAAATATCGGGGATCGAATTTGATAAATTCAAGCGCTTGTGGGCAATAAATGACAGCGGTGATGATCCAAAACTTTATCGCCTCAACGAAGATGGCTCTATCGCCAAAGAGGTCCTTGTTACTAATGCGAAAAACATTGATTGGGAAGATATGACTCAGAATGACTTTGGGCACTTCTTTTTAGGTGACTTTGGTAATAATAAACAAGAACGTAAGTGGCTCACTATTTATAAAATAGAAAATCCCATCGACATCAAAACTGATACCACCGAAGCTGAAATTATCAAGTTTACTTATCCAGAACTTGACGGTAGCCCTATCACACCAGATAAGCGAAACTTTGATCTAGAAGCATTTGTTGCCTTTGGCCGCCACTTATATTTGTTTACTAAAAACCGTACTGAGCCATTTGATGGCATTACTAATGTGTATAAAGTTGGCGATCATGCAGCTAATTTTGATGCGCAGTTAATAGATTCATTTAAAACCTGTACAACAATGGAAAAGCTTTGCTGGATAACCTCTGCAGCACTGAGCCCCGCTCGTACAAAGTTAGTATTATTAGATTCAACAAGCATTTGGTTATTTGAAAACTTTACTGGTGATAAGTTTTTCTCAGGGGACGTATCACGAATAGATTTGGGGATTGTGACTCAAAAAGAAGCGATTACTTTCTATGATGAAAATACCATTGTATTTACCGATGAAGAATTTAAAGGAATTGGCGGTAACGCCTATGTCATTAAACTTGATGAGGCAACAAAAACTATCATTAAGAAAATACCAAAGGCGTCAGATTAAAATAAATCTATATCCGTGCTTTTATCATTTGAGTCAATCAAGTTGTTCTCCATTAACTGTTCATAAAAACACAGCCTATTGCGACCATTTTCCTTTGCGTAATAAAGTGCCTTGTCCGCATTTTCTAACACATTAATAGGAAAGTCGTAAGGGCTGATGCGACACATGCCTATACTAACGGTCATATTTTCAACAAATGGAAAATGAGTTTCTCTGATCATCTCCATAAACTCATTCATTTTCTTTTCAATCGACTCAAAATTGGTGGGTTCAAACACGATCACAAATTCCTCTCCACCAAAGCGAAAAATCAAATCGGTTGAGCGTAGAAAGTGGCGCATTTTTTGTGCAAGCAGCAATAAAACTTCATCACCACAAACATGACCAAAGCTGTCGTTTATTTTTTTAAAGTGATCAATATCAAGCATTGCCAGCCAAGATGTTGAGCTGAGCCTACGCTTGCGATTGTTATCCATTTTTGCTGTTTTATGCTGTTTTATTACTTGCTTTTCAATTAGCTGCTTTATTTTTTTATCAAATGTTTGTCTATTTAACAGACCTGTCAGTTGATCCCGTTCATTTTCATGCAAGATAAATAAATAATTTTCATAGATACGGCAAAAGGCATTAAGCAACACTTGATCCGCACTTTTTAAACCTTTACATACAACCGCAATAGCGCCTATCGGCTTATCTTGCAAAGAAATTGGTAACCAACGCTTCTCAATGCCATCCGCTGATTGTACAGTAATAATGCATGCTGAGCGCAAACATGACAACAGTTCTGGCTCTGGTGAATCGACTACTTTACGTTGTGCCCATTCAAACTGATTACCATTAATTACTTTTAACGATATGCTGCGCTCAATCGTTAAATCAGTGTGTACGTCTAAATCCTTATAAACTACAATTTCTGTACAACCAACAAATTCTTGGATCGTCGAGATCAAGCTATATTCTAATGAATCTACATCACGGTTTTTAGTTATTTTAATAACAGAATTTAATAAGTTTTCTTCCATAGGGATCCTATATTCAAATAACTGAAGACTCTTAATTATGATTAATTACCCGAACATAAGTTCTAGAAAATATAAACCAAATAAAAACGCCAATAAAATTAGGGAGCATAATTACATTAACGAGTAAAAAACCCAGCGCTAGTCGTAAGTGTAGTGCGTAAATACTGTTTTGTTTAGTCGTAAAGATAGGAAATAATTTAACCTTAATACGCTACACAGCAAAAAATAATATATAAAGTATGACATTCTGTATTTGTGGTCAACTTAGCGTTTAAACTTTGTTTCTAAAATAACAGAGGAAGTCGTACGTTCAACCCCATCTAAGTTACCAATGTCATCGAGTAAATGGCTGAGTTTTTCTAAATTTTGTGCTTGTACAACGGCTATCAAATCAAACTCACCACTAATAGCATACAATTGTGAAATAGCATCAATCTGCTTGAGTTCAAGGTTAGTTTTAGTGGTTAGTTTTTGCTTTACCTTAATTGATACATGGGCCGATACCATGGCACTTAAGTACGCATCGCCATAGTCAACACTGTAGCCCTTTATCACTCCAGTTTCTTCTAGCTTTAACATCCTACTTTGTACAGTTGAGCGCGATAAGTTAAGTGCTCTGGCAAGATCAGAAATACTCGCTCTGGCATTCGTGCGAAGTATAGAAAGTAGCTTTTCGTCTTGTATAGTTATCATATTGATTATTAACCTCGTCATTTTGTGTTTTATTTTAATCATTTTTCACAAAATAGCACTGCAAATTTAAGCTTTGAACTCAGATAATAGCGGTAGTAAATAAGAAAAATCATTAAAGCACATTATTGCAGGGTAATAACGGCTTGATTAACCCATCAAATGCAATTTGTTTTTTTTCATATTAAGCCAGAATTAGGTGTAACAAATGCAAGTAACAAGAGAATTATTCAACGACGTAATGGTCCCTAACTATAACCCATCAGAGGTTATTCCGGTGCGTGGCCAAGGTTCTCGTGTTTGGGATCAAAACGATAAAGAATATATCGACTTTGCTGGCGGTATTGCGGTCAACTGTTTAGGCCACTGTCACCCGGCCCTTGTTAATGCGTTAAAAGAGCAAGGCGAAAAAATCTGGCACTTATCCAATGTGATGACTAATGAGCCAGCACTTCGATTAGCTAAAAAAATCACCGACGCAACATTTGCAGACAAAGTTTACTTTGCAAACTCAGGCGCAGAAGCAAATGAAGCAGCGCTAAAACTCGCGCGTCGTTTCGCATTGGATGTACATGGTGCTGTTAAAAGCCAAAGAATAGCATTT
>NZ_JACJEY010000002.1:0-186420 GCF_014164295.1 Pseudoalteromonas sp. SG43-7 | reverse complement strand
GATCGGCAAAATCATTAAGAACACAAAAGTGATCATTATCGCGTAATTTTCGTGATCAAAGCTTAATGAGAATAAGTGATCAAAGTTAATGCCATTGGATGATCAAAGCTGGTGAGAATATGCACTTGGGTAGGCAAAAGGATATTCATGTCAATTTCATATAGATTTGCAAAACTAAATGCAAGAGTGATAGAAAATTCGCAGAACTTTAAACACTATATTTCCTCAAAAAAGTATGAGTTCACATCACCCAAAGGAATAATGATTCCCCGATTTTATTGAATAATAAAATTTAAATAACTACCTCAAATGTTTGATTAAACTGCTGTAAAGCGGCTTCAACGCGGGTGATGCCTAAGTCAAACTCAGCCCGGGTTGCTGGGCCGCCTAGGGTGAGGCGAACACCATTTGGATTATCTACTTTTAGGGCTGGAACTTCTGGGATAAAGGAATCTAGCGTCCTTACAATTACCTTATGCGCTTTTAATACGCTGCAAAACTCAAACATATTCTGCGACTGGGATAAGCGAATATATACATTTAAACTGGCAAACTGAGCATCTATCTCATAAGTTTGAAGCAGCTTTTTTATTTGTTCAATACGATAGCGTATCTCATCTGCTAGCTTAGTTTGATTATAAGTAAATTCGTTACTTTTAATGGCGCGCATTATTAACTCAAAATTCATTGAGGAAACCGCCCAACACTCACTATGAATTTGTTTTAAAATTGGTTGCTCCCAAAGTCGTGGAGGTAATAAGTAACCGGCTCGTAGTCCGCCTGCAAAATATTTTGAAAAGCTTGAAATATAAAAAACCCGATCCGGTGCTTGTTGCCACAATGGTAATCGCCAATACTCTGGCAAACAGTAATTTACGTCATCTTCAATAATGAAAAAATTATATCGGCGACTCAGCGCCAGTAGGGCATTTAAATTGTTACTGCTATAGCAAATATTGGTTGGATTTTGACAGTTTGGCGTGATGTAAACCGCTTTGATTGTACGCGACTTACACAATGCTTCAATTTGCGCAAGATCAATCCCGTCGCTATGCACGTTTACTTGTGCTAATGAAAGTTTAAGCGAATGACACGCATGGTAAAAACCGGGGTAACACATTGACTCTGCAATGACAGTATCGCCACTTTCACACAAGGTTGCTAACGTAGTGAATATTCCTTGCTGAGCACCTTGGGTAAATATCAACGGATGGTTTAAGCAATCAAAGCCCTTATCCGCTAGCCATTGTTTGAAAAAATGTTGATGTGAGGTAAGTCCATTGAGTTTATAAATCATCACATCTGTTAATGCACTTTGATCCTTTGACAGCGATTGCAGGGCATTGGTCATAACATGTTGTTGCCCCATCATCGGTTGCATGCTTGAAGCAAAGTCTGTGTCGCCCTCAAAATGACTTAACTCAATAACTTTACTTACAAAGGTACCAGCCCCTAGTTTTGCAGTAACCAACCCTCGTTGCTCAAGTAAAGCATATGCACGAGTTACCGTACCATGTGTAACACTTAGGCTGTCAGCGAGAAGTCGTTGGGCTGGTAATTTTTGCTCAAAACCCAGCATTTTGTTGTCGATAGCATGCTCAATCAAAGCGGCTAATGCGCGATATTTTGGCTGTGTTTTGCACAAACTACTAAATAGAGTGTGATCCGGTTTGTAAATTGTATTCATAACAATAAAAATATTGATGATTTTACATAAGTATGACAATTAATAGTTATTAAACAACTACAATATTGTATCAATACAATTAATTATTATGAATGCAGCTACTGTTTTTGAGCTTGCTCCGGCTCTCATTTTATTTTGTTTTGCGGCGTCAATTACGCCTGGGCCTAATAATATTTTGCTTACTCACTCAGGCACACATTTTGGCGTGATCAAAACCCTACCGCACTTATTGGGTATTCGAGTAGGCATGACGATAATGCATTTGGCAATGCTACTAGGATTAGGTAAATTGTTTTTAATACAGCCAAAGCTGCATTTTTTTCTACAGCTTTGTGCCAGTGGTTATATTTTATATTTGGCATACAAGATAGCTAGTAGCTCTCAATTAAAAGGTGATAATGCTCAAGCAAGGCCTTTAAATTTTTTTCAAGGCATGCTTTTTCAGTTGATCAATCCTAAGTCATATGCAGTGTTAATGACACTTTGTACTGCACTTACTTTAACAGGAGGTGCCTATTGGCCTTCTGCAATTTTGGGCGTGATTATTTTTAACCTTGTCGCGGCTTGCTCAGGCTTGTTTTGGGTGAATTTTGGCAAATACATGCGCCAATTTCTAAATAAGCCAAATATCTTTAAACGTTTTAATTGGGTTATGTCACTGTTTCTTGCGGCATCAATTCCTTTAGTTTTTCTTTCCAATGCAAGCATTCAGTAGGGAAATAAAATGAAATTTACTCACCAATTGTCACCACAACAATTTACTCAAGCGTTTGAGTTTTTATCTGAGCGAAGTTATTGGAGTCAAGGCATTAGTCGCGAACGGTTAGAAAAAGCGTTCGCACACTCGCTGTGCTTTGCATTAATTGAAAATAAACAGCTATTGGCATTTGCACGAGTGGTGACTGACCAAGCCACTTTTGCAAATTTACTGGATGTATTTGTGTTAGAGCCATTTAGAGGTCAAGGGCTGGGTAAAAAGCTGATGGATCATGTAATGAGTCACCCTGAATTGCAATCATTACGCCGTTTTACACTGGCAACAAAAGACGCTCATTCACTTTATCAACAATTTGGTTTTCAAAGCCAAGCAAGCCCCAATCTCGCAATGGAAAAGTGTTTAGTTGGCGGGTACTCAACATTATTACAGCGGCAAAATTAAGTATGGATTGAACGTTTTAATGCGTGCAGTTAAATACTTTTATTATTTTACAGCTGAACTCTTTATTCTCTATTTATAGCCGTTTTATTAAAAATGTGAGCACTTTAGAGAGTATCAGTAAATAATACTATTACTGAGTTTTTAGAGTCAGTTAATTAGTAAAATGCAAACAATGCTTACGCCAGAAAATGCATTGTACATTCTTGGTGTAATGTTTACCGCCTTGTCCTGAGTTCAGGTTACAGCTTTCATTATTATCATTTCCATATGAACGGCAGTCTACACACTCGTTGTGGGTTGTGCGCCTTACGAATCTATAAACCAGCTCGCTTTGACTTCAAGGGAGTGTCTATATATGGCTTATTTTATTTTGACTGGTAAGTGAAATAAGCTAACGCGTCAGAGGTATTCAAGTTCCCGCGGAAATACGCGGATAACATTAATTCTGAAAGTGAGATCAAATTTGGTAAAATACTGTGGCAAAAATTCACCTAATCAACTTTACTTTGTTTCGATGATCGCAAGATGAATGTATGTAAATATTATAAGTTATAGGGTTACAAAAAATTAATTTATCATGTTGTTATTGTTTCTTATTTTACTGTAATAAAATTTTGAATTTTGATTTATGATTGCGTATAGTAACGTTGTTATTTAGTAGTCAATTTTAATTGGATTTAAAGTTACTATTACCTGCATTATTTTAATACATATAAGTTAAAGGATTAACTATCGATCATGAATTATCTTTTTATATTTTTAACAATTATCACTTCATTTACAACTATGGCTCAAGAAAACCCAAAGGTTTACCATAGCTTTGACTCTGAATTTTCTGCTACTTTGACAGTTGTTCCAGCTGAGGATGAAAATACTTACTATGTAAATTACAATGGCTTTGAACATCATTATGATGGTAATACCTTACTTTATAAAAAATTCAAGAATGACATTGGTGATGGTTATTATTTAAAATTGCTTGGAATGCCGGATGTTAATTTTAAAAATGAAGGTCATAAAACTGTTCGTTCAGGAACATTAGTTTCTTATTCAAGTGTATATCTCGATAATGATACAGTTACAAAAGTTATTTATTCCGGCTTGGCAGATATTGTAAAAGTTAATAAAGTCAAAGAGCAATATCAAGTAAGGCAATTAAATGTTGTTAGTAAAATTGCTGCCAAAAAACTTATTGAAAAATCAGTTAGTTCATTTTCTACAACATGTGAAACGAATATTGAAATCGATATAGATTGGCGACAGTTTGAATCTCAAAAACTAAAAACTAGTCCTGCTAAATTATCGGCTTATATGAATGCATTAGAAAATATTTGTACCATCGACCACGATTATTTGGAGGCTGTACAAGGGATAGAAAAAATTCAGCTTATTCCATCTGTTGTAGCAGATAAGCATCAAGCAAAAATGTCAAACAGTGTGCTGATTATTGAAATTGGTGATGATGTTACTAATTTGCCAGAAACCAGTTATAAACTAATTTACGATATATTTTAATCACTACAAGGAAAGAAAATGAAACATAAAATTTTAGCGGGTATTATTATTACGTTATTTAGTACAGCTTCATATGCATCTATTAAAGACAAAAAGGCTATTAGAGCAGCTGATGCTAGTATTTCAGCAGAGGTTGATAAAGTTAAAGCGGCTTGTGGTAATGCTTCACTAGATGTAAAAGTCGATTGGGAAGATTATAAAAAAATGATCGCCGCGAATAAAGATAAATTAGCTAAAGATAATTATCAAAGCCAGTGGGTTATTGCTCATTCAGGCCAAAGAACTGTTGCAACACTTGAGGCTCTTTCTGCAATTTGTAAAGATGATGTGGATTATAAAGAAGAGATTGCTAAGTTAACTAAAATAAATGTTACAGCTAAAGATGACTTTTCAGACTCTGCAAGTGAGTTCTCATTAGCAGATAACGCTTTAACTGTTGAGACTGGACATAAAATGTCTCGTAATGCTTCTGATTTTGCTAAGAAAATTAAAGCACTTTATTAATTTATAAATTACAGTAATGATTTATGTTAATGTTACACATAGATCATTACTAACCTTATTTTTACCTGTTTAAACACTATAAAACCTCATTGCTTACATTGCCTTATTCTGTTCTAAAAGAGACAATAAACCCACTGTTTTATGCCTTCCCAGTGTATCGTTTTTGATAAATCACTTACGTTATAGTTAACTGCAGAGCACCTAATTTCTTCTCTATTTCTTTGATAATCGGCTTCATTAAACAAACCTCCTTCATACGTTTGTTGTGCTATCTCATGCAAATGCGCTAACTATATAAAGCACATCACATCTATCTGATTGATTACTGTTAATTTAAAATCGAAAAGTTCTTATGTTTTAGCGCTTATAATTTGTTGCTCTGTGTATTTAGCTGAAAATTGTATGAGGTTTTAGATTAATCATTTACTAATAGCACTGCACCACTTTGGGTATCGCCTAAGTAATCGTCTTTATTGTAAATCGGGCACTTTGTCATTGACAGGCAACCGCAGCCGATGCAGCCGTCGACTCTGTCGCGTAGGCGCTGCATAAAAGCAATACGTTCATCAAGTTGTGCTTGCCAGTTTTTTGATAATGTTGACCAATCTTCTTTAGTGGGGGTACGTTTATCAGGTAAAGTGGCGAGGGTTTGTTTGATTTCTTCAAGAGTAATGCCCATTGCTTGCGCTGCTTTGATGACCGCCACACGGCGCAGTACATCAGGCTTATAACGGCGTTGGTTGCCGTTGTTCCGCCAGCTGCGGATCAAGCCTTTGGTTTCGTAAAAGTGTAGTGCGGAGACTTTTACGCCGCTGCGTTTAGCTACAAAGCCCACAGTTAAATTAGCTTCAACAAGTTTTTTTTGTTGATCGGTCATAGTTTTCTTCTTTTTTATTAAAAATCAATTTTTAAGGTTGACCTCAATCTTACTTGAGGTTTTATGCTCTTTGCAACCATAAAAAAGGAGAAATAAAATGCAAGAAAAATCAATGCATAACACCGCTATTATTTATTCAAGTGGCCGTAAAAACGGTAATACTACGGCGCAAGTTAATGCCTATAGTAAGCAACAAAGCGGCATTGTTTTTTGCTTAGATGATTATGTTATTTCACCTTATCGCTACGATAAGCAGTATCACAATGATGATTTTTATAATTTGTTTGAAGTGTTACTTCGCTACGAACATTGGGTGTTCGCATCGCCTGTGTACTGGTATAACACCACGCCACAAATGAAAGCATTTATGGATAGGATCACAGATTACATGGATGACGAGGCGTTAAAACCGAAGCTTAGAACTTTACGTCAAAAACAGTTTTCACTATTGTCTAATGCCTCATCTCCCTCTGCGCCAGACGCATTTATAGACATGTTTAAACAAACCTTTAATTATTTAGGAATGACTTTTAAAGCTCATTCACATGTACAGGCTGGTTAAATACGGGTAGGCTAAACTAAAAAGGATGATTTATGAAAACTTCACTTTTAGGCTTTGGCCTTCTTGCAACTAGCTTAACAACGATCGCTGCTGAGCCAACTCCTGTTATCAATGACTTTGGTTATTTTTACAATGTACCAGCTCATGTATCAGACTTAAGCCAAGCGCAGTTTAAAATTGCCTTTGATGTAGGAGATGGCGCTGAAAAAGGCGCGCAAAATAATCATATTAATTCGTTAGCGCGCTTTATCAATATGCATGTTGCCCATGGGGTAAAGCCGGAAAACATCCAGCTAGCTCTCGTTGTACACGGTAGCGCGAGTGTTGATGTGCTGGAAAACAGCGTTTATAAAAGCCGCTTTGATGTTGATAATAAAAACCAGTCTTTGATCACCCAGCTACTTGCTAATAACACGGTTGTGTATGTGTGCGGGCAGTCGGCAATGCATATGAAGGTAGCAGCAGAGCAGCTTATCCCAGGGGTGAAAATGGCGCTTTCTGCAATGACCGCTCATGCGCAGTTACAGCAACAAGGCTACACGCTGAATCCATTTTAAAATGAATATTTTGTGTTTTGGCGACTCTAATACCTTTGGTATTTCTCCTGTTGATGGGAAACGGCTGAGCGAAACTGAACGCTGGCCTACTTTATTAAAGCAGCTGTTGGGCACAGGCTTTGAAGTGATTGAAGCCGGGGAGCCTAATCGTACTTTAGTCAATAATCCCCCGTTTATGGGCGACAAATCGGGCATTAAGTATTTAAAACCGTATTTGGAAGCACATACTGTTGATGTTGTTATTATTCAACTCGGTACTAATGATTTAAAAGCGCGCTTTGACTTAACACCAGAGCAAATTTCGCTGGGCTTAAATCAGTTACTGCTTGAGATAGATAACTTTTATAGTAATACCACTTTACCAAAACGTATTATTATTAGCCCGCCTAAAGTTTATGAAGTTAATCAATATCAACGTATTTATGCTGGTGCTGAAATTAAATCACAACAGTTAGCACAACACTTTGCTGACGTTACAAAATTGCATCGATGTAATTTTTTAGATGCTTATTCGCAAGTAAATCCATGTCCTGATGAAGGGATTCACTTAGCACCAGCTACACAAAGCTTACTTGCTGAGCACTTAGTTAGCTTATTGACACAATGAGAAGGTTTTGCTCATCAACTATAGAGAGTACATCGTGATTATTAAACAACCTGCTTTGTATTTTAATATTACTTAAAGCCGCGTATAATGCGCGGCTTATTTTTAGTGTCTGTATGGTGTTTTTTGAAGTCGATATTCAAACAATATGGTGTGGTCTTTATCTTGTTAAGCTTATTAACGGGCTTAATAGGCGCATTTGTTAATCCACTAATGGGTTTGTTTATTGTTGAAGGCTTACAAAGTCCACCTATATATTTGGGTGTGTACACTACAGGTGTCACTTTGATGGGCATTCTTTTTAGCCAATGGTTAGGTGGATTGGCCGATAAGGGCGTGAGCGCTAAAAAGATGTTTATGATTGCGGTCTCTGGCATGGGGATGGCGTTAATCATATTCGCTAACGCAACGTCTTTTTGGCAGGTATTTGCTGCCGGAGTACTCTTGCTTTCAATGGGCAATGCCGCGATACCGCAAGTTATGACTATTGCTCGCCAGTGGGCTGATGAGCAAGATCATATTGATATCACCCAGTTTAATACTCGCCTTAGAGCGGCAATTTCATTTGCATGGGTCGCAGGCCCGCCGCTTGGCTATTTACTTGCATCAGGAGTTGCCTTTAGTCGCTCATTTTATACCGCAGCTACGTTTGCGTTGTTGGCATTAATTTTTGCAATGAAGTTTTTGCCCAGTGTTAATGCTAACGACAGAGCTAAGAAAGCTGAGCCAAATCAGCCGATCAATCAATCATTTTGGGCCTTAGGGGCTGCTATAACCTTTGGTTCAATTGGCAATATTATGTACGCCAGTGCCTTACCGCTTTATACAATAAATGAACTGGGCTTTGCTAATAATATACCTGGAATATTTATGGGCATGGTGGCATTAATCGAGATCCCTGTGATGTTGTATAGCGCAAAGCTCAGTAAACGCATCACTAAAACAGGCTTGTTAGGTTTTGCTTTTAGTTGCGCTATTTTGTTCTATATTGGCGTATTTTTTGCCGATCAAGTATGGCAATTCTTTGTACTGCAAGGTGTAAATGCTATTTTTTATGGGATCTTTGCGGGTATCGGCCTGACTATTTTACAAGAGCAGCTACCATCACGAATTGGTTTTACCTCTGCTTTTTATGGCAATGCCATTAAAGTAGGGGTCATGCTTGGTACTGCCAGTACCGGTTTAATTGCACAGTGGTTTAGTTTTCGTTTTGCCACGCTAGGCTCGCTTATTGCGGCAAGCATTGCTATGACTTTTTTAATAATATTTAGTTATTTAAAGCGCCAAGAGAGCGAGTCGCAAGAGCAGCTTTTTGTTCAAAACGTGATTTAAAAAAGCCGCAGTGTATTAACCACCACGGCTTTGGGTATTGATCCAGAGAGATGAGGGTTAGAATTCGTAGCTTACGCTTAAGCGTGTTGTACGAGGCATAATGTAACGGCCATTGGGGGCGTCAGCATTACGTGGGTCGCCTTCGGTAATACCTTGCTCGTTGGTTAAGTTATCAATTGCTAATTGCAGTTTGATCCCTTCCATTGGCTCAAGGATAAAACCTAAGTCAACTTTTTCGTAGCCATCAAGTGTCACGGTGTTTTCATTATTACCAAAGCGGTCATCCACTGCTGACAAAGTA
Source organism: Pseudoalteromonas sp. SG43-7 (assembly GCF_014164295.1). NCBI lineage: Bacteria > Pseudomonadati > Pseudomonadota > Gammaproteobacteria > Alteromonadales > Pseudoalteromonadaceae > Pseudoalteromonas > Pseudoalteromonas sp. SG43-7. Next base: position 177,322 of record NZ_JACJEY010000002.1, on the reverse strand, counting down.
CCATAGAGTGTGGCGTACATGCCGTCTACTTCAAAGTCATAGCTTGGTGTTACACGTACTTGCCATTTAGGTTGGCGCTGTGCTTCTTTGCCTTTATTTTTTGGACTTTTCGTGATTTCTGTTTGTTGTAATGTAGTATTTAAATTAACAGAAAAGCCAGATTCATGATTAAAGTTGTAATCAAGTTCAACACCATACGCTTCGTTGGTTAAGATTTCAGCGGGCACGTCTGGGCGACTTACAAAGGTATCGCCTTTGACTTCGTTGGTAAATAAAGTGGCAAAAAAGTCAGTGCTTTGAGTGATCAGTTTATAGCCAAGTTCAGCTTGAGTGACTTCTTTAATGAGTTTCTCGCCGTCTTGGTGGTATGCGACGTAGTTATCTCTAAAATCATCGAAGTATGGCATTTTATAACCACGGTTAACGCGAGCAAATACGCCCATGTCATCATTAATTGAATAGTTTAAACCGGTTGTCCATGAGGTTTTACTCTCATCGTAATCAACGGTTTTATTGATAATACCGTCAAGGCCTTCATCAACACTGTACTGTACATCATGGCTTTCATAACGTAGTCCACCGTCAAGAGTGAGATCTTGGCTTAGCTTGTACTGTGCCGTGGTATAAAAAGCATTAGTGCGTGCATCACCTGATGAATTAATGTCGTAGTTAAAGTCACAGCCTTCGGCGCTTTCATTACAAGTAATATCATTGAGCATTTCACCACCCGCTTCAAGAACATGATAGGCCGTATTGCCTAAGCTCCACCAGTCGTTGGCAGAGGTGCTTGCAGTGTAATAGCCGACAGCAACAGAGAGGTCTTCAAATTGCTTTGAAAATGCTAAATCATTAGTAAATGAACTAATTTCTTTGAGTACCACCCAACGACCCACTTGTTGTACGGGTGTATCACTGTCATAAGTTGTGCCTGTCGCGGCGCCTGTTGCAGACTGACCATTATCAGCCACTTCACCTAGTGTTGTTGCGGAGCCTGCGGGCACTAAACCAAGTGTATTAGCATCGCCTTTGGTGATATTAAAGCGGTCTGAAAAACTCCAGCCATTGTCAAATTCAAGTTTAATACTACCGCCAGATACATGGCCATTCCAACCACGGCCATCGCCAATATCAACTTGGTGCGCGTCATTATTTGGCCCGGTATAAATGGTCGCTTGGCGGTTTAGTGTGCCAAGTTGGGTATATTCAGCATCAATGCCATTAACATTGAGTGGTGTTGGTAAGTACCATGCGCCATGATCGTCTGTTTGGCGAGTGTAGAAATTCATTTCACCGTTTTCGAGTTCTTTGGTGATATTAACCGTAAACTGGCTGCCTTTCTCAGAGGTAAAGCCTGCATCACGAATACCTGGTGAGCTTTTTACATAGCCGCCTACCATAAAATATAGGTCGTCGCTGATTTCGCCACTTAAAACAGCATCAACACGTTGCAAATCGTAATCAGAGGTGGTGTATTTAAATAAGCCTTGAGTATCTTCGCTGCCACGCTTTAAACGAAAGTTGGTTGTTAAGCCCGGTTGGCCGTTAGAAACCACTGGGTTTGGACCACCACGTAATGCTTCCATGGTTTCAATGGTTTCGTCGATTCTAAATAATGATGAGTTTTCTAAAAACGATAATGTTGGTGCTGGGTAAATAGGAGAACCTTCTAGGCTTAGGGTTAAAAATGGCGCATCACCACCACCAGGAAAACCACGAACAAATACATTAGCGCCAGATTCACCACCCGAGCTTTCAACCCACACACCGGGAACTGCTTTAAATAAGTCCGCAGTACTTTTTGGTGATAGTTTAATTATTTGCTCAGCATCAATATTTGTCACAGCATAGCTGGCATCAATTTTACGAACGCCCATACCTGCAGGTGTACCAGAAACCACAATGCGTTCAACTTTTTTATCTGTGGTTGTTTGCGCGCTTGTTGCTGGTTGATCTGCAAGCACGGTTTGACTGGATAGCGCTAAAATAATAGCGCAAGCAAGTTTGCTTGGTGTGTGTGTTGTTGTCATGTTGGTATTCCCATTTTTTGTTCGTTATTTAAAAAACTATAAATAACAAAGCACTAACTAATTTAATGAAATGTTAATGCTGTGTTCTTTTAAACCTTAGAACTTTATGCAAACGTTTGCAATTATTTTTTTAACTTTCTGTATTATTTTTATACACGGTTATGTTTATGACTAAATTTAGGCCTTGGCGCAGCCTAATTTTAATAATGATGGTATATTGCAACTTCACGATTTAAGGAAGGCTTCGTACTTAGCAATGAATAACAAACAACTAAAGTTAGCGGATCTAGCCAAGCTTGCTGGAGTATCAACCTCGACTGTTTCTCGTGCGTTAAATGATAACCCATTGATAAAAAAAGAAACTAGAGATAAATTAAAGCAGTTAGCAAAGCAACATAACTTCAGTTTAAATACGGCTGCGAGCCGCCTTCGCTCACAAAAAACCAATGTTGTAGCAGTGATCATAAATTTCGACAGTGGCACTGAGCAATCAATTAACGACCCTTTTTTGCTTAAGGTAGTCGGAGAGATAAACCTCGCGTTGAATAAACAAGGGCTAGAACTTCTACTCTCAAACTCATTTATGGCCGGTGATGACTGGGCTAATTACTTTATCAATAGCCGTCGGGCTGATGGCATTATTGTGGTTGGGCAAGGCAAAGATCCGGCAAACATTGAAGCCGCCGCTAATGCAGGCGTGCCCTTAGTTGTTTGGGGTGACCCAAAAACTCCCAGTAATTATCCCATTGTAGGCAGTGATAACTTTGTTGGGGGTCGTCTTGCGACTGAACACTTATTAGCAGGTGGCGCTAAAAATATTGTATTTTTGGGAGACCCAGGACATGCTGAAATTGGCGAACGTTACCGTGGTTATTTAGCTGCTCTAAATACGGCTAACGCTATAGCAAACGTAGTGTCTATCGATATTACTAGTAGCGCAGCATACCACGGGATCAACCAATTACTAGTCGCGAAAGGTTTATGTTTCGACGGCATTATGGCGTGCAGCGATATGGTGGCACTAGGCGCTATGAAAGCGTTAAAAGAGCGCTATATCAGTATTCCTAACGATGTTGCGTTAGTTGGTTTTGATGATATTGCCATGGCAGATGTGAGTCACCCATCACTTTCGAGCATTAAACAAAACACTCAGCGAGCCTCAGTATTACTGGTTGAAAAATTATTAGCGCAGTTACAAGGTCAGTCAGCTGAATCACAAGTTGTTGAAATAGAATTAATTAATCGTCAATCTAGCAAAGGATAATCTGTAGGGTGAGTTAACTCAATTTTGAAATTTAAAATGCAAACGTTTGCATTTTATTTTGCGCTACACTATGCTAAAAGAAATCAACATCAGGTTAACGTGTATGAACCCAATAAGAATAACCATAGCGTTGGCGTGTAGCTATTTCGTGTTCGCTATTTTACTCAATAGTGTTGGCACCGTAATTTTACAAGCCATCAATAGTTTTGACATAACAAAAACGCAAGCTTCTGTTTTAGAAGGCTATAAAGACCTTACCATAGCAATAGTTTCTTTTATTGTTGCATCATTTATTCCACGACTTGGCTATAAACTGGCCATGCTTGTAGCGTTGGGGTTGGTTGCCTTAATGTGCTTGTTAATGCCCTCAATTGCACAGTTTTATGCGTTCAAAGTATTGTTTGCTGTGATCGGTTGCAGTTTCGCGATTATGAAAGTATCCGTTTACTCGGTTATTGGCCAAGTCACTGATAACGCCAATCAGCACTCAGCATTGCTTAACACCATTGAAGGTATTTTTATGCTTGGGGTGTTATCTGGCTATTGGGTGTTCTCATGGTTTATTGATAGTAGTAATGCGCAAAATACAGCATGGTTGAACGTGTATTATTTGCTGGCTTTGTTAGCGGGTATGGCTTTTATTACAGTGCTTATAGCGCCAATAAAAGCACCTCAAAAAGCAACATTACGTACCAGTCAATTAGCTGCTTTTATTGACATGCTAACACTCACTTATAAACCTCTAGTGGTTATATTTATTATCAGTGCATTTTTATATGTGTTGATTGAGCAAGGGGTAGGGACTTGGTTACCTACTTTTAATAATCAAGTACTTAAGCTGCCAGTTGATATTAGTATTCAATTGGCCAGTGTGTTTGCCGCAGCACTGGCGCTAGGTAGACTAGTGGCGGGGCAGATATTACGCGTTATTGGCTGGTATAGTTTGTTGTTAAGTTGCTTGGTTGCTATGGCCGTGCTGGTGCTACTAGTTTTACCGCTGACTCATGAAATTGATGGCAGCCAAGTAACGAGTGTATTTGATGTGCCTTTTGCAGCATACATGCTGCCGCTCATTGGCTTTTTTATGGCTCCTCTTTACCCATTACTTAACTCTGTGATGCTCAGTGCGTTAGCCGCTCACCAGCAGGCAGCTATGACCGGACTTATCGTGGTTTTTTCAGCATTAGGCGGCACCACTGGTTCAGTAATTACCGGCTTCATCTTTGATAAATTTAGTGGCCAACATGCCTTTTATCTTACCTTGATCCCAATTAGCTTGTTGTTGATCAGTGTAACTTTATTTAAAAAAATGACAGTAAACTTAGGCGCAGTGCCAGAAAAAGGAACGATATGAACTTTGTAAATAGCCAATTATTTTTAGATGTGCAACTGGCGGCTATATTTAGTGACAGTAAAACTTTTGCTGATGCGATTGCTAATGATAGTTGGCAGTTAGCATGCGACCTTTACTTACGCGTTAAACCACTTACTACACCACAGTTAACAGAATTTGTAGCACAGCATTTTACGTTTGAATCAACACAGCTCCCAACTCAGCAAAGCAGCAGCGATAGTGTGCAAAGCTATATTGCTAATTTATGGCCGTATTTGCATCGCAATGCAGACACAGCTAAAGCCAGCTCTTTATTACCACTTAAACACAGCTACATAGTACCGGGTGGGCGCTTTCAAGAAATATATTATTGGGATAGTTATTTTACTGCGTTAGGTTTGCAAGATATTGGCGATATAGACAGTATCGAAGCCATGCTTGCTAATTTTATTGATCTGCAAAATCGTAATGGTTGTATTCCCAATGGCAACCGCAGTTACTATAGTTCTCGCTCGCAGCCTCCTATTCTAGCGCTGATGGTTGATTTAATTTGGCAAGCAAAATACTGTAAAAATAGTGACTTTGCATGGTTAACTGATTGCGTTGTTGCCCTTGAGCAAGAATATACATTTTGGATGCAGGGGGCAGAGCTACTGAGTGAGCAAATATCAAGCCATAAGCGTGTAGTAAAAATGGCAAATGGTGCATTACTTAACCGTTATTGGGATGATCAAGCAACACCACGGCCAGAATCACTGCGTGAAGATTTGCATGATGCCTCATTACTTCCTGAACAGCAAAGAGCTAATTACTATAGAAATATTAGAGCTGCGTGCGAGTCTGGTTGGGATTTTAGTAGTCGCTGGCTGGGTAATAATAAGCTTACCAGTATTCAAACCACAGATATCATTCCTGTGGACCTTAATAGTTTACTTTATTACCTTGAAAAACAGCTGGGTCATTATTTTGCGGTATTAAACAATACAAATAAGCAACAGTATTTTGAGCAACAAGCAGCTCAAAGACGTGCGGCAATTAATCAGTATTTATTCAGTACTGATATGGGGTTTTTTGTTGATTTTAATTATCAAAGCCAGCAACAATCTACAGTGCTGTCGCTTGCCGCCACCGTCCCATTATTTGTCAATTGTGCCAGCGAAGAGCAGGCGGTGTTGGTTAAAAATAAGCTTATGAGTGACTTTTTAAAACCAGGCGGATTAGTAACAACCCTCAATGAGACTTCCCAGCAATGGGATAGCCCTAATGGTTGGGCACCACTGCAGTGGTTTGCTGTACACGGATTTCACCAGTATGGCTTTGTTGCAGATGCAAACATCATAATGAGCAATTGGTTACAGATGATAGAAAACAGTTTTAAAACCGACCACTGTCTACTCGAAAAATACAATGTTTATGAGCCTGAAAATAGAGCTGGAGGTGGCGAGTACAAAGTGCAGCAAGGCTTTGGTTGGACCAATGGAGTTACTTCTCGATTTTATCATTTAATAAAGTAACAAGTTAGTAACAAAGGGTTGATTTAAATAGATTTTATAATTAAAAGGGTTGACTTTTAAACTGCTTGGTAGTCAAGTATCTAGACGTCTAGAATTTTTATTCTCTTTATAAATCAATAGATTTGAGTGAAATAGGTTGAACATTGGAGTTGTTTTAGGTATTGTGAACGAAATGTTTCAAGGACGAGATGCAATGATTCAACCAACCTCCGTATTTATCAAAACCGTATTTAAAATGCCAGTTCGTTCACAGTGTTATCCATACTTAATTAAAACGCTAGATGCATTTTTTAGTAAAGTAAAAATGGACGACAGTCTCCCCCATAATGACAACCGTAATGAGTTTGATCTTTTCTTAATTGATAGCAGCGGCTGCAATTGGCAAAATTTAATACCAGCAGACTTATTAGCCTTAGCCAAAGTGAAACCTGTAATTGTGTTTAATGCGCATTCTGACGCTATTTGTGAAAAAAACTTATTACTTAATAACTTTAAGGGAGTTTTTTATAACAATGATCTTCCTGAAGACGTATTTACCGGATTAATGCGGATCATTAATGATGAACTCTGGTTCAGTCGCAAGATTATTTCTTCTACATTTAATGAAGTGCTCGCCATGGTAAGTCGTTTTGAGCCACATTCTAACTACGATGCTGATAGTGAACATGAAGCACTAGCAAATCTAACCAAACGTGAAAAGTCAGTGATCCATTTACTCGCACAAGGGGCGAATAATCATAGTATCGCAGAGCGGTTAAATATCAGTGATCACACCGTAAAAACACACCTTTATAGCGCATTTAAAAAAACCAATTCACGAAATCGTATTGAGTTATCTAATTGGGCACAGCGCTATATGGCGGTACGGTTGCCGTTGCATGACTAACAGATCAACCATTATATACGCCCAATTATAATCAGTAGGCTGGACCATTAGTAACTGCATATTTTGTGATATTGTTTCAGGTAAAGCACCTTATCATCCTGTTTGGGAAGATGATGAGCCTTGGCACTTTTGACTCTGCGCTAGAGGGAGTGGGGCGAACAGGTATGTTTTTGAAATTTATCATCTCACGATTGTGAAAGAGCCGACGACAGTGAGTTTGCAGCTTTAGCCAAACAGATCTCAGAGCACGTATAACCTTTGTTTTATATAGCACTCAATCGGTAATTACCATTGAGATTATTTTCCCAACTTAGTTATTGGGCTGAGCTTTTAGGCTATTTAATAGTACTAAGCTTAGGCCAATAATTGGCAAGTTTGTAGTCACGGGGTTAAATGCTTCAACTAAAAGTTGTGGTTGTAGCGCAGCAACAAAGAATAGTAACCCAACTAATGCAATGATATTTAAAACAATGATTATTTTAGATTGATAATATATAAATAGCAGTATAGCGAAGGCGACCTCGCCCACCCCCGCCGATTTAGTGACTAAATAAGACATCGATTCTGAAAAGCCAAGGCTTGCAGTTATTAGTTTTTCAAGCGGGGCAATATGCACAAGTTTTGGAAATATGCCGTGGTATAACCAGCTAAAACTAATGATATATCGGGCAATTTGGACTGATGACATACAGCTTCCTTTTCAAGCAAGATTAATTTTAGAGATTAGCATGTGGCCTTAGTAAATGAATTAACTATTTACCAAAGCAATCATGTTAAGTGTTTAATTAACTACGCTTTGTTGCCCATATGCCTTTATCTATGCCTTTGATGACTAGATCACTGAGGGCTTTTTCAATTGCTTGGGTTACGCAAATGCTCATCGGTTCGTTATCACTAAAACCCGCTTCGGCTTCGGCTAAACGTTTATAACTAACATAACGGAAAAACCCTGCGCGCATTTCTTGGCTGAGCACTTTTTTGCTGGTGGCTACGGACAATAATACTTGCCCAGTACGCACGTCTACGGCACGTAAGTAAATCGAGATTGCATCTTCGCGGTAGAGTTCTGACGCGCCGATGCCAAAATATTCCATGCCAAAACCACCGGTTTTTACATTGGTGTCGTAGCTAATTATACCGCCTTCTAAAATGATTTTAGCGGTGGTCAGTGGTGGTAATTCAACAGCATTTGGCTGTTCGGCTTGGGCGGCACGAATAATTTTTCTTTCAGTCAGAATATTTTGCAAACCTTCACGTTCAACCGGAATAAACCAATCAGATTCGTGCAGCGCTTGTATTAAGATGGAATTAGCCCCTTGAGTGACGGCGGTTGAAAATGAACTAACATTGCCTTGCGGTTTATATTGCCCCGTTTGATCACGAAAAGAATATACCGATACGGCGATACTGCCAGCAGGTGTTGGTAACTGTTGAAGTGCTTTAAAGGTTTCAGTGGGGGTTAAACTTGCGGCCAACTGTTGCGAAGGTGGGATCAAATTGCCCATGCTACTGCATGCGGATAATGCCAGGGTAAGTACTGCAATAAATAGCGCTTTCATTTAGCTAAACCTCGGTACTTCAATGACCACGACACTGTTGTCAGTGGTGTTGGTTATTCGCACTGTAATTGAATCTACGGTACTGGTGATCACTTGAATTTCGTAATCACCACTTAAAAAAATTGAATCTTGGTTAAAAATACTTTCATCTATATCTTCACCAAAGGCAATATCAGTGATCTCTCTTACCATGCGGTTTAAGTAGGTACGTTCTAGAGAATCTTGAAATTTCTCAGCGTAGCTTTGTTCAATTATTGGTGCTTTATGTTTATTTTGCGCTTGCGCTTTATTTAATAGCATACTGGCATTGAGTGGACTACCTCCGAAACTTGGATTAATGGGGGTATACACAAGCTCTGTTGCAGATACAGATAAGGGGAGTAATATCATTATAATTGTTGTTATATATTTTCTTGAGTAGGGGGCCATTTTACCATCCATTTTTTGCCATATCGGGCGAAGCTTTATGTAAATTAGAGCGCGCCATCGCATCCATAACACTGTATAAAGCGTGTTCTACACGCTCATCAATAGGCTCCAAGCGACGCCCTAAATAGGTTACATATACAATTTGATTATTCATTACTAAGGTCAGTTTTGTGCCAGCCCGAGGAAGTACGGTCTCTTTTATTTCTATATTAAAACCAGCGGTTGAGGGTAGGTCGCGCCAAAGGTTTGAAAATTCAAAATAAAACTGGTGACCAAAGCGACTAATGCTGCGATCGAGCACTAGGCCATCTATTTCTAATTCGTCAGCGCCTTGAGATAAGTGGCTAAAGGTAGTTAAAAAAAGCAGGCTTAGCGCGGTAATAAGCGTTCTAACTAATGTCATGTTTAATATGGGGGGACGTGCCCCCCAATATCCTTATTCTTGGCTCACAGTTGCTGTGTTGTAATCGCCCACTTGGGTGATCACGACTGAAGTGTTAGAAGCGGTAATAGCACCTTCAACTAAGTTGCCATTGCCTACTTGTGTGACTGTGAAGTTGATGTTGTCACCACCAACGATAAATGCACCCGTATCGATACCTGCTACCATATTCATATCGCCTTGCTGCGAAATATCAATAGAATGGTTGCTGCCTTCCATAACTAAATCAATCGCATTCAGATCGCCACTTTGGCTAAAATCAACGCTATTGTTATTACTATTTAGCACACTTGCAAAGGTTAATGTTGCTTCATTTGTGCTGCCTAATTGACTGATATTAATGTTATTATCGTTTGAAGTAAGCGATGTGTCAGGGTACGAAGATTGAATTAAAGCGGTATTCATGTCACCGGCTTGAGCTAAATCAACGTCGTTGCCTTGACCATTAAAATTAGCGATGTGAGCGCTGTTTTCGTTACCAATTTGAACGCTTGAGAATTCATTGTCAGCGCCAATTGTGCCCAAGTAGGTCTCGTTCATTGAGCCATTTTGCATAACAGTGAGTTCATTGTTATCACCTAATACATCAGCCCCAACTTGATTATTATCTTGTTGTTGATCAACCGAAACTTGATTGTCATTACCGGCAAATAACTCAGATGTGAAGGTATTGGTATTACCTTCTTGGTCGATTGATAGGGTGTTTTCGTTTCCTTCAACACTTGCAAAAGTCGCAGTATTTGAATCACCCGCTTGTTCGATTTCTAAGCTGTTTTCATCGCCGCGAACAGAAGTAACCGTAACGCCGTTGAAATTACCTTCTTGTGCTATTACTACTTCATTCGTATTACCAACGAGTTCAGTAAGTGTAAAAGCGTTAAACAAGCCGTTTTGAGTAACTTCAATGGTGTTTTCGTCACCACTAATAGTTGCCAGCGTTGCTTCATTTAAAAGGCCTGCTTGAGATGCGCTAATTTTGTTGCTATTACCTTGCAAATCCAAATTATAAAACCAATGGCCGCCATCTTGCTGAGTAACTGCAATGTCGTTAGCATCACCTTGAACTACGTTAATCGCTTCGTTATTAATACCAAAAAAGCCCGTGCCAAACTGCGCAACATTGACTGAGTTATCATCGCCTGTTATGTCTGATAGAGCGCCATTAACTTCACCATCTTGGCTGTGACTTAGGGTGTTGTTATCGCCTATTACGTACGTTAAAGACAAGTTTTGAATTTGTTTTTGATCAACATTAATGCTGTTGTTATCGCCTAAACTTGTTACGTTTGCTTCAAGGCCATCACCTTGTTGCGTGACCATTACATCGTTACCCATACCTTGCAATGATGTTTGTTCAATAGTGAGGACATTGCCTACCGCAGTAGTTGACACTTGACTTGCTAATACAGAGGTTGATTGGTTTTTATCGTCGATATTTGCGTGTGCAACAAAGCTTGAACTTAATGCAACTGCGATTGCACATGTCAATAAAGATTTATTTAACTTCATGATTTTTCCTTAACTTATAATTATTAGAGCAGTCATTAATGGGTTGTGGATACCTTAATGTTCTGCATAGTTTGTTCGGCATGCCTTGCCGATTTAAGTTTTGTGATATCAAGAGCAAAAAGCTCACTCATACAAAAGTGAGTGAAGAATTATATTGATATGCAGTGTTGTGTTTTATGCAATTAATGCTTTTTTACTTACGCACTGCTACCAATTGACGGTTAACTTTATTGTGTAAACGTAATATTCGAAATCATCTCTTTTTATGATTTTTAATCTACTTTCTTTTCAATTGCTTACTTGTTTTCCACCGTAATCAGCTTGGAATGTTGAATAATCTGGTAATAAAAGATGAGGCGAGTAAGGCATCTACTGAGCGCTAATTACTCATAAAAACGATTGTGTTGTTAATAAATTGACCGTTAAAAACAGTGTTAAAGACTGGTTTTTTAGTAATTTATTGAATTTTTCTTGTCTGGTTTAGGTTTTCTCTGTCATTTATGGTGCTTGCCAGTGATATTTCAAAAGTAGTGAAGTTAGCGAAACTTAGTAACAAAGCTAAGTTAATATTTCTAACTATGGATACAAAATATGAAAACTAAATTATCTATTTTAAGCTTGGCTATTTTGCCATGTTTAGCTGCAGCACAAGTAACAACCATTGCTGCAGAGCCTTCAGCACGAGCTTCTCAAGACTCATTGCTTGTTATGTATAAAAAAGGCACTTCTGTGGCAATGCGAAGTCAAGCCCGCAGTTTAGTAAAAGCTAAAGTAAGTGATTTAAATAAAGATGGTGTTGATGATAACTATTCGTCGATTTTATCTGGTCGTCTAGCTAAGTTTGAAGTAATTGGCATGAGCACCAAGCAAGCAATTAAATTACTGCAAACACATGCAGCGGTTGAATATGTTGAGCCAGATTATCGCGTGAGCATTGCTACGGCTCCTAATGACCCTGATTTTTCAAAGTTGTGGGGATTACACAATGAAGGCCAATCTGGTGGAACGGCCGATGCGGATATAGATGCACTCGAAGCATGGTCAATTACAACAGGTGGTAAAGATGTCGTTGTGGGCGTTATCGATACTGGTGTAGATCACAGTCATAGTGATTTAACGGCAAATATGTGGATAAATCCGAATGAAATCGCAGGCGATGGCATCGATAATGATGGTAATGGCTACATTGATGACGTGCATGGTATTAATGCCATTACAAATGTTGGCGACCCAATGGATGACCAAGGTCACGGTACGCATGTCTCAGGGACAATCGGCGCTGCAGGTAATAACAATAATGGTGTTGTGGGTGTTAATCATGAAGCGGCGATTGTTGGTTGTAAGTTCTTAGATGCATCAGGCAGTGGCTCTACATCCGACGCTATTAAGTGTATTGACTATATGGTGAGTCTGAAAAATGCGGGTGTAAATGTTCGCGTACTAAATAATAGTTGGGGCGGTGGTGGCTTTAGCCAAGCGCTTGCTGATGCGATAACCGCCAGCGAACAAGCTGACATTTTATTTGTTGCCGCTGCAGGTAATGACGCCGTTGATAATGATCAAAATCCACATTATCCATCCAATTATGAGCATGAAAGCGTGTTGTCAGTGGCCAGCACTGATCGTAACGATAATATGTCAGACTTTTCACAGTGGGGGTTAACCAGTGTTGATTTAGGTGCTCCAGGGAGTGCTATTTTATCAACTGTACCGGGCAATGGTTATGCAACTTACTCTGGTACATCAATGGCCACACCGCATGTTGCGGGTGTCGCTGCTTTGGTACTATCACTCAATCCTGACTTATCAACAAGTGAGCTTAAACAGCTGCTTATGGATAGTGGCGATGATAATGCACAACTGGCAGGGAAGACCGTATCGGGCAAACGCTTAAACGCTAATCAAGCTCTTGAGCAGGCAGACCCTACACCAAGCTTTAAACTATCTGTTACACCAACAGCTCAGCAGATCACTGCCGGTGAAACGGCAACATATACATTTGAAATTGGCTCAATTGCCCAGTGGCAAGGGGTTGTAGATCTTGAATTAATTGGCGATTTAGCTGGTGCTAGTTTATCAGCAAACACTGCAACGCCTGGTGATGTGGTGATACTTAGTGTGCCAACTCAAGAGTCAACACAATGGGGGCGCTATGACTTTAGCGTAAATGCATCTTCTGGCGAGTTGGCTAAGCAGAAGTCAGTAAGCTTATTAGTTGATCCTGTTGGCTTAAATGATTTTACCTATACGAATGATACCGCAGTAGCAATCCCCGATAACAATGTTGACGGTGTTGATTCTGTGATCACCGTAAATGATCCACTGACTGTTTTTGCAACTCAAGCGAGTATTGATATTTCACATACTTACATTGGTGATTTAATCGTTACGTTAACTTCGCCTAGCGGAACAAGCTCTACATTACATAGTCAATCAGGCGGTAGCGCAGATGATATAGTTCAAAGCTACTCTTTAGCTGATTTTAATGGTGAAGTGGCAACGGGTGATTGGGTATTACATATTGAAGATACCTATGCAGCAGATACAGGTACGCTGAATAATTGGTCACTTACATTTAGTGCCATTGGTGAAGTCAGCCCGCAGCCACCAGAGGCCGGTTTTGAGTTTGATGCACAAGGTCTTTCTGTGAGCTTTACAGACAGCAGCCGTGATGCAAATGATGATATCACGCAGTGGAGCTGGGACTTTGGTGATGGTGCAACGTCAACCGATGCAAGCCCCGCTCATACCTATGCACAAGCAGGTAATTATGACGTTAGTCTTACGGTTACTGATAGCGAAGGCAATACTGATACAACAACGCAAACCGTGGTTGTGAGTGATGTTGAGATAGAGTTGAGTTTGGTACGTGCCAATAAAACACGCCTTAATACTATGCGTGTTGATCTTAGCTGGGAACAAGTGGGTGCTCAGTCACTTAATGTATATCGTAATGGTGAGTTTGTAGGAACAACGACTGATAACGGCCGTCACCGTGACTTCTTACGTAATGCAACTTTGCCAGCCTATGATTACCAAGTTTGTGTTACAGCAGATGTATGTTCAAATATCGTAACAGTGACATTTGAATAAGTGCACTTAACATTTAAATAATTCCCCGTGAAGTCCCAAGCCTTGCTGTTCCCCTGCAAGGCTTTTTTATTGCCTACTATATTGTTCCTGATAGTTAAACTCGGCACTTCAAACATCTAATAATATTATCAGATAGTCGTATTGTGGATTTTAACAGGCTCTGCTAACGTTCAACGATTACCCATAGTTTGAAATTCGGGGCGACTGACAACGCGCTCTATAATACAAAAAGAGAAACGTGCTTATGATCATCTTTTTTATCTGCCTGACTATTTTAATATTAGGTTACAAGTTCTACAGTCCCTTTGTAGAAAAACAAGCTGGTATGGACGCCACCATTGATACACCACAAAAACGCTTTAGCGAAGGTGTTGACTATGTTGCAATTCATCCTGTTCGTGCGTTTTTAATTCAGTTTTTAAATATTGCAGGGGTAGGCCCAATATTTGGCCCTATTCTAGGTGCTCTATATGGACCAATTGCTTTGGTCTGGATCGTACTCGGTAATGTATTAGGTGGAGCTGTACACGACTTTTACTCAGGTGTTATGAGTATCAAAGAGGATGGCAAAAGCTTACCAGAAATTGCAGGTAAATATTATAACGTTGTATTTAAAGGCTTTATGTTAATATTTACGGCGATGTTACTGTTTTTTGTCGGCGTGGTATTCATAATGAGCCCCGCTGGATTATTAAGTAACTTAGACGTATTTAAAGATACTATATTTGCCAATAATACCTTTTGGGTTTTGGCAATTTTGGCCTATTATTTTTTAGCTACTTTACTGCCAATTGATAAAATCATTACTAAATTTTACCCTGTTTTTGGTTTATTAATGATTGTGATGACAGTTGCAATTGCTGTATCACTGTTAATTAATGCGCCGCATTTACCAGTAGCAGGTGATTTTTTAGCGTATTTTGAAGCTGATCATGCCCACGACTTTTTAACTCCAAATCCAGATGGATTACCTACTTGGCCATTATTGTTTATTACCATAACCTGTGGTGCGATTAGTGGTTTTCACTCTACGCAAGCACCAATTATTGCACGTTGCTTAACTAACGAAAAATACGTTCGTCCAGTTTATTATGGCGCAATGATGTGTGAAGGTATTGTTGGTTGTGTATGGGCACTGGCTGGTATTGCTGCGTTCCCAGAAGGCTATGCAGGTTTAAAAGCAATGCTTGATTTAGGCGGCCCAGGTTTAGTGGTTAATCATATAGCAAACAGTTATTTAGGTGTGTTTGGTGGAATTATGGCGATTATTGCAGTAGCAGTATTCCCAATTACCTCAGGTGATACGGCGTTTCGTTCACTGCGCTTAACCGTGGTTGATGCGTTTAATATTCCGCAAAGTTTGCGTAATCGTTTATTGCTTGCGGTGCCAATTTTAGCAATCGCATACTTTATGACAAAACTCGATTTCTCTGTTATTTGGCGCTACTTCGCATTTTCAAACATGCTGCTTTCTACGAGTGTGTTATGGCTTGCGACTAAGTACTTATTTGACCGTGGAACATTCCATTGGATTGCGAGTATTCCTGCAGTAATAGCTACAGCCGTTACGTTATCGTACATCATGACCGCTGCAATTGGCCTTAACTTATCAAGTGATATGGGCAAACCAATTGGTGTTGTGGTTGCTGTGGTAGGATTTATTGCACTAGCTATAGTACATTCAAAACATAAAGTGCGTGTAAATTAATACACTGCAGTGTATTAATGACGTAACAAGCGAGCTGTAAAGCTCGCTTTTTTTTATAGTTCTAAAGTGACGTAATGCCTGTTAGAAAATGGCTTGTTCAAAGTAACTAATATCGTCAAGGGTGTTACTGATCATCATCGCGCCCTCTAATAAACTCACTGTTTTAATCGCGGCACGTTCAGGATTAAGCTCTCCATTTATTTTATGTGCTTGAGTTAACCAGGCTAAGTTTTTAATGAAAAAGCGTTTTACTTCATCGCGCACTTTATCAGGAAGACTGTCACTTTGTGCGCCAAGTAAGCCACATAAACACATCTTTTTATCTATAACTAACGCGTTTGTAAATAATTGCGTGTAAATATCAATAGGGTTTTTACCGTTTGCTTTGTGTGCCTCCGGTTCGCCAAGCACAGCGATAAAGGCATCCGTATATTGATGCGCGAGTTCAGCACCTAAATCAGCTTTGGTTGGAAAATGATAATGCACACTCGCACTTTTAATACCAATTTCATTCGCCAACTCTCTAAAGCTAAAATTGCTATAGCCACCAAGTCTAACCTTATTTTCTGCTGCTTTTAACAGGGCTGCTTTTTTTGTCATTTTAAAACTTCCTTCATATCGCTGCAAAAAATTATCAACCAGTAGGTAGTTATTTTCAAGCTCTTTTATTTTTAGTTTGCAAAGATCGAGATCTTAATATAAGTTACCTATCAGTAGGTAGGTTGGCTTGATCTTACCAATATTAGTTCAAACTGTGGTTAAAAATATAAAGAGATAATTATGAAAATTTATGACGTAGAAAACTTTCCTAATCCATTACGTGTACGTATTGCTCTTGCTGAAAAAAATGCGACTGACAAAGTTGAATTTGTTGCTGTTGATTTATTAAATGGTGAGCATCGTACTGAAGCCTTTTTAGCTAAAAACCCCTTAGCAGGCGTGCCTGTTTTAGAGCTAGATGACGGGACATATATAGCGGAATGCACCGCGATTACTGAATATATTGATACCACTTTTGCTGGCCCTTCATTAACGGGTATTGAGGCAAAAGAACGCGCGGTGATTA
This sequence comes from Pseudoalteromonas sp. SG43-7, assembly GCF_014164295.1. Classification (NCBI taxonomy): domain Bacteria; kingdom Pseudomonadati; phylum Pseudomonadota; class Gammaproteobacteria; order Alteromonadales; family Pseudoalteromonadaceae; genus Pseudoalteromonas; species Pseudoalteromonas sp. SG43-7. The sequence continues at coordinate 160,492 of NZ_JACJEY010000002.1, read as the reverse complement.
ATATGATGCAAAAGCGTGCGGAGTCAATGGTCCTTGATGCGGTAGCCAGTTACTTTCATCATGCAACGGATGGTTTAGGCCCAGCACTTGAAACCTATCAAAATGTTGCTTGGGGAGCAAAGCAAGGTGAAAAAGCGCACCAAGGTTTTGTTTATTTTAATACAGTGTTAGCCAATTCTGCTTATGTTGCCGGTGAGCAATTTACTGTTGCAGATATTACTTTGTACGCCGGTCTGGTGTTTGCAGGCTTTGCACAAATTGTTATTCCAAGTGAGCTATCACATTTAATTGCATGGCAACAAAAGGTCTCTCAACGTCCAAGCATTGCCGCTTAGTTATCAATTTATAATGTGGAGCTACTTATGAAAATTGCAGCAGACTTTAGCGAACGTGTTGTTGTGCATAGCGAATCGTTAGAATGGATAGCCTCACCGATGGCGGGTGTTGATAGGGCGTCCACTTGATAGAGTGGGCGATGAGGTTGCACGCGCAACCAGCATTGTAGGTTATGCGCCAAATAGCCATTTTTCTGCCCATACACATACCGGCGGTGAAGAATTTATTGTGCTTGAAGGTGTTTTTCAAGATGAACATGGTGATTTCCCCAAGGGTTCTTATATTCGTAATCCGCCCGAATCAAAGCATACTCCAGGCTCCGAAAGCGGCTGCGTTATATTTGTAAAATTATGGCAGTTTCAGCCAGAGGACAGAGAGCATGTACGTTTACAAACTAATACCATGCAAGGTGTTCCTCACGCTGAGTTTAGTGATGTAAATGTAGCTCCTCTTTATAAAGACGCCTTTGAAGAGGTGAGTTTAATGCATTTTAAAGCGAACGCCGAGATAGCGATAAATGCACCCGGTGGGGCTGAGCTTTTAGTACTTGAAGGTTCACTTGAAGAGCAGGGCGATACACTTGTAAAAAACAGTTGGTTAAGAGTTCCCATAAACAGCATGGTTAATGCTAAAGCAGGCAGTGAAGGCGCAAAAGTTTGGCTTAAAACAGGTCATTTAACGGATGCAGATAAGCAAATTCATCGCTTGGAAAACCCTTAAAGCTTATATAAAAAGTGAGCAAATGCTCACTTTTTACTTTTCCAGCTGTATTTTGATTTGCTTCATAATTTATTAATCTAACTTAACGTATTCTCAAACCTTAACGTATAAATGAGACTAAGTTATGACACATTTAAACCATGGTTTATCTATTGATATTGAAGGCGCAGGCCGTGAGTTTTTCTTAACCTTAAAAGCGGTTGGCAAGCTTACTCACGAAGATTATAAAACCATCCCCCCGATGATTGATTCAGCCTTATCGCAAGTAAAACAGCCAATAATAAATGTACTCATTGATAGTATCGAGTTTCAGGGCGGTGGCTTTAGAGCCGCATGGGATGATTTAAAGTTAGGTATAAAACACAATAAAGAGCTGAAAAAAGTTGCTATTTATGGCAATAAAAAATGGCAGTCCAATATTGCTAAAATAGGAAACCGCGTTGTATCAGGTGAAATGGCCTATTTTGAAAATGCGACAGCTGCAATTGAGTGGCTAGAAGAGTAGGGTATTTATAAAATACTGTAAATACCAAGCGCTGTTATTGTTTCATGCCAGTCAATACTAATTAACTGGCATTAACATGGGCTTTAATCTTTTAAACTACATCAACTAACATTGGTAATGCGGGAAATGCTCCCTTGGCTAAACAGGCTTTTGAACCACAGCGAAGGCCGAAATTTAAAGCGCGTTTTACTATTTGCTGATTGTTGAGTTTATCCGTGAGCAATATATTTTCATCATTATGATTTAAATAATACAAAACCCCGGCAATAAACGCATCGCCCGCACTGGTGGTATCAACCGCCGTAATAATTGGTGCAGCTTCAGTAAATGCAAATGCGTTATGGTAAACGGTTGCAGGCGCGGGACCATCGGTTAAAAACACTAAGCTAACATCCGTATCTAGAATCGATTGCAAGTAATCATCAGGTGTTTGCTGTGTTTGCTCAGCTAAAAAATTTAGCTCATCCCGCGATAGCTTAACTATATCGCAATAGGCGTAACACGCGTGTACATTTTGCTCAATGTCATTGCTATTTTGCCACAAGCTATAGCGTAAATTCACATCAAAGCTGACTAGCTTATGGTTCTTTTTAGCCAGCTTTAAAGCATTGATCGTGGTGCGCGCAATGGCTAAATTAGTTAACGTGTTGGAACAAAAGTGTAGGGTACTCAATTCATCCCATTTGATATGGTTTAAATGCTCACTCGTTAACAGTAAATCGGCGGTATTGTGGCGATAAAAATTAAAGCTGCGTTCACCGGTTTCATCCAAACTGACAATAACCACGGCCGTTTGAGAGTCTTTAATTGTAAATAAGTACTCTGTACTTACCTTATATTGCGCAAGCGATTTACTTAATTGTTTAGCAAAATAGTCATCGCCCATACCGCCACAAAAAGCCGCTTTGCCGCCCAGTTTGGCATAACCTACCGCTACATTGGCAGGAGCGCCGCCAGCAATGGGCAAATAAGCACTGTTTTGAGAATCTTGCGGCAGCATATCAATAAGCAGCTCGCCAAGGCTAAGTAATTTGGTCATATTGTAAATCCTAAAAAACCTAGCAAGGGCTAGGTCAAAAGTAGTGGGAGAGTCTTTCAAGGTAAATAGATGTTAGGAGATCAAGCGCTGAAAATACATTATTCAGCGCTTAAAAATACTAAAGCTCGGTTAATTAAATAGGTATTTAAGTGTTAGTGACGTTGTACGGCCGTTAATAGTGCGGGCACGAATAATATTATTATCTGGGATAGAACCTTCTTCGGCTTCAGTAATACCGACTGTATCAAATAGGTTATTTACATTAAGCGCGATGCTAAGGTTTTCAGATAAATCGTAGCTTACAAAGCCATTTACTTGGGTGTAACCATCAAATTTAAGGTCGTTGTTGTCTTGAGCGTATGCATCGGTAGTACCAATAAAGCTTACACCAGCTGCACCTTTCTCGTAGCTATAACGCGCCATTAGTGAGTAAATTAAATCTGCTTGGCGTCGAGGCGTATTACCTTCTACTTCCGGTGTTAGTGCATCTTTAACGATTTCAGCATCGGTCCAGGTTAAGTTACCGCGAAAATCCCACGCATCGATGAAGTAAGTTGATTCAATCTCAATCCCTTTGGCTTCGTATTCACGGTCGAAAAAGGTTTGTGATGTAGCTTCAAAATTTTGCTCTTCAGTTTCTGCATAAAAAGCAGTTGCAAATACAGAGAAGGAATCAAAACGTTTTTTAACCCCAAACTCATATTGATTAACTTCATCTACAGCATCTTCTTTCGCAACAGAGCCATCTGCACGTACTTTACCAAATAAAAGTCGGTCAGCATTCGCTCGTCCGCCTTTACTGATACGAGCAAATGTTGCCAGACTTGGGTCAATTTGATAGTTAGCACCAATTGAATAAGATGTGTAGTTCCAGTCGTAGTTAACTGGGCTGGCATTAGTAATATCAATGCCTGCAACATTTTGTTCAGGAACGGATATTTCACCATCACGATTCATATCAACTGTAGAGGTTACTGCACCTGCGTAATTACCGCGAGCTTCGCCACTATCGTAACGGGCACTTGCATCAATACTTACATCGCCAAGTTTTGTAGAAAATGCAACGTACGGGGCGCGAGTGTCGTATTCTGTGTCGTAATCACGCTGACAACAGTTACCCCAAAAAGGTGTTCCGTATGCGTATAAACCATTTTCAGAAAACTCAGTACCATCGGCAGCTGTGACATTTAATAAGGCCGCGTTATCGCCCTTAAGCTCCATTAGATAAGAGTTCCATAACCACGACATGGCAATGTTTTGCGTTGATGCGTAGTAACCAAACGTAATGCTGGTGTCGTCATCGAGCGATTTAGTCAATTTAAAGTCGTTCACAATAGAGTCAAAGTCGTTCATTGTGACGTCAAACGTATGAATACGCATTGCTAAATTGTCTTTAAATGCAGCCCCAGTATTTGCATTGCTGAGTGTTGCACCTGCGCCGCCAATACTTTCTGCAATCGACGTTGCACTGCCTACTTCAGCAGGAATAAGTGAATTAAAGTTACCGCTTACAGATGATTTACGAAAACGGTTTTCGATACGCCAATCATTATCTAAGTCAAATACTGCTTCAAAGCCAATTGAGTCAACGTTAGGGTTCATACCGTCGCGAATATCGCCACTGCTAATTTGGTTTTCGCCGTTTAGACGCACTGTTTTTGTAAATAATGCCGAGTGTGGTGTATCCGATTGTGCGTCAAACCCAGGGATAGAATCGCCATTTGCATACATTGGCATCGGTAAGTAACCTACGCTTTTATCATCTAAATGCTTGTAATAAATTCGAACATAGCCGTTTTCAAAATCTTTGGTTAGGTTGGCTTTAATTTGCCCGCCTTTATTTGATGTGTAACCTGTTTCGCGTGGACCTTCACCTTGGCGAACAAAGCCACCGACATGAAAACGTACACTATCGCTTAGGTAAGTACCGTATTCAAAGTCTGTACGAACGCTATCGTAATCGAGGCCCAGAGTAGTTGATACGCTGCCTGATTCGTTTTCACCATTTTTAGAAATAAAGTTAATAATGCCACCAGGTGCATTACTTGCAGCCGTCGATGCTGAGCCGCCACGAATTGATTCGATTGTTTGTACGGTATTATCTAAGCGCATAAAAATATCAGCGTTACCAAAAGCGATATCACCGTATTGCAGTACAGGTAAACCGTCTTCTTGTAATTGTAAAAATTTCGCACCGCCAGATGCCACAGGTAAACCACGCACAGCAATGTTTGCGTTACCTTCACCACCGGTCGATTCTGCGCGAATACCCGGAATGATTCTAAACGCCTCAGCGGTTGAGCGAGGTGTAGACACTTCAACCTGTTCAAGCGACAAGCTACTGACTGATACGCTTGATGCCATAATCGTTGTACGACGTGGTACACCAGTTACAACGATTGTTTCAAGACCTTTGTTAGCTTGTACTTGAGAATTTTGATCTTGTTGTTGCGCATGTACGCCTTGGCTTACGGCAAGTGCTAATGCACTGATTAAATATAAAGGTGTGTTGTGTGTTGTCATGGTTACGCCTCGTTGTGTTGAACCCAATTGGATTTGTATTTTTACTTAATCGATTAAGTAAAAATAACAAATATTTTACAAGAAGCAAATTATTTTGTGCTTAATTTGCTCTTTTTTTATTCATTCATTGATTTATAAAGTATTTTTTATTGTCTTAGAATATAGGTTTACTCAGTTACAGGGTTATCTTGCTGTAAAGCCGTTGCTGATGGATCTTTAAAATAATTAAACAGCATAGCTAAAAATAAAATGACAGCAAAGCCCGTAGCTAAATAAAAACCGTAACGCACATGGCCAAAGTAATCGCTGATCATACCCATGAACAAGGGTGCTAAAGCCGCCGAAAGTGCGGTAAAAAATAATATCACGCCCGCCACAGCACCGTGCTGTTGCACTGCAAAGCAGGATATACCTTTAGAGTTTAAAGTCGGATAAACCATCGACATAAATAACCCCGAAAGCGGCAATAAACCCACAGCCCAATCAACGCCACCGAATAATGTACCGACATAACACAGCGCAATGCCTAAGCTTAAATAGGCCATAACACCTTGCCAGCTATAGCGGTTTAGTAACCATACGGCAATAAATCGCCCTGCGGCACGCAGTACAAAAAATATTGTCAATGCATAGGTTGCAAGTAGTGGCCAAGAGCCAGTGTAATCTTTTAACAGCGTAGGCATCCATACATAAATAGCAACCTCCGTGGCCACATAAAGGGCAATTGCCAGAGAAAAACCTAGCGCATACGGATTTTTGATCATTTTCATGGTGGTGGCAAGCGAAGTGGGCTTTGCTGTGGTTTTTACAACGGCTGGGTAGTCTGCACGCCACGCTAGTAAAGCGAGAATTAAACACATTACACCTGCAATAATGTACAGGTAAGTCCAGCTTACATTTTGCACCAGTAAGACGCCTACTAGAGCTGGCCCTACAATGGCGCCTATGCCAAAAAAGCCTTCTACCTTATTCATCGTTTTAGTGTGATCTTCGTTACTATGTGAAATATCACCAAGTAACGCAAGCGCACCCGTTTTAAATAAACCAATGGCTAAGCCTATGCAGCAAAGTAGCAATAAAAAGAAGGTAAAGCTGGTGCTAAACGCAAACAAGAAACAGCTCGCCGAAAATATTAAAAGGCCTAGCATGATGGTTGTTTTACGCCCTAAACTGTCTGCTAAAAAACCTAAAAACAATCCACTAAAAGCAATTAGCGCCATAGGTGCATAATGGAACGCGCTTGCTTGGGTCATGCTTAAACCAAACTCTTTAATAAGTTCAGGTATGATCATGCCCACCGCATCAGAAGTCATGGCAAACATAAAAAACATCATATATGTAAGCCAGCGTATTTGTTGCAACGGATCGCTGCTTACGTGTGTGTGTGATTTTGTCATGTACTTTTTTCCTCGTTAAATGCTCAGTTAACACTCAGTAAGTCAGTTAGTTACTTATTGTAGTATTACGTAAGCCACGATTTTTGTATGTAAAATTATTAAAAATTACTTGTAAATTCTCACTCGCTAGTTAAAGATATATCTTAATCGATTAAGTTTCAACATGGTAATCACACAATGATGAAGAATAAAGTTCAATTGATCACATACGCTGATCGGATCACTGGTCAAGATATCAACGCATTGACCACACTTTTAAATGGCCCATTACACGGCGTATTTGGAGGTGTGCACCTATTGCCCTTCTATAATCCAATTGATGGTAGTGATGCAGGCTTTGACCCTATTGATCATAGTGCCGTGGATGAACGGATCGGTACTTGGCAAGACATTCAAGTGTTAGGCGCAGACTATGATCTGATGGCCGATTTGATTGTAAACCACGTATCGGCGCAATCTTTTCAGTTTCAGGACGTACTGGCAAAAGGCAAAGCATCTTCGTTTTGGGATTTATTTTTAACTAAAGAAGATGTCTTTCCAAATGGCATGAGCGACGCCGAGCAAAAAGCGATTTATCGCCCGCGCCCTGGCAGTTGTTTTACTCCAATGCCATGTGGCGATGGTCAAACGTATGATTTTTGGACCACGTTTACCGATAATCAAATCGACATTAATGTTAAAGTTGCTGCGGGCATTGCGTATTTAAATAATGTATTAACGAAGTTCTCTGCTAATAACGTTAATATTATTCGTTTAGATGCGGCGGGTTACGCGATTAAGCAAGCCGGCACAAACTGCTTTATGCTAGATGAAACGTTTGATTATTTAGATAAGTTATCGGCGCAAGCTAATGCATTGGGTATGGAAACAATTGCTGAAATCCACAGCCATTATCAAACTCAAGTTGACGTCGCAAAGCGGGTCAATATGGTTTATGACTTCGCATTACCACCATTGATTTTGCACAGCTTATTTACCAATAACAGTGATGCACTTGTAAAGTGGTTAAATATTTCACCACGTAATTGCTTAACAGTACTCGATACCCATGATGGCATTGGTATTATTGATGCGGGTCCAATGGGTGATAAGCCAGGATTATTAAATGCAGCGCAAATTGATAATCTAGTTGAAACTATTCATGCAAATAGCAATAACCAAAGCCGCCAAGCAACTGGGGCTGCTGCCAGTAATGTCGACTTGTACCAAGTAAATTGCACTTATTACAATGCGTTAGGCGCAAATGATTTTGACTATTTAGTTGCGCGCGCGATTCAATTTTTTGCACCCGGCGTACCACAAGTTTACTACGGTGGCTTATTCGCAGCTGAAAATGATATGGCGTTACTAGCAAAATCAAATGTAGGTCGTGATATTAATCGTCCATATTTAGATGCTGATATCATTGCGCAGTCTCTTGCAAAGCCTGTTGTACAGGGATTACTAAAATTAATTGAGATACGTAATACTCACAGTGCCTTTACAGGTGAGTTTAGTGTTGAAGGTGATGACAATAGTTGTGCTTTAAAGTGGCTATTAAACGACAGTGAAATTGTCCTAAAAGTTAATTTTGCACGTCGCGAAGCGTTAATAATTGAACGCACTGGGAATGAGCAAATACTCACCTCACTAAATGATTTGTTAAACTAAGTTAACCTTACAATCAGTCACTTATCAGCCACTATGACCTAACTGTAATTGGTAGTTGATAAGTGCTTTTTGCTCTTTTTTGCTAATAAATAAATTAGCTGCTAATGCTCCTTTTTCTTCACTATTTTGATGAATAGTTGTTAATGTTGGCATAGAGCGCTGCGCTTCATCAATGCCATCAAATCCAACAATTCGCAATTCTTGGGGTATTTTTATACCTATTTTAACTGCTTCGCGAATTGCCGCGAGGGCAATAAGATCACTCATACAAAGTAATACATTGGGTCTAGGTATGCAGTTGAGCGCTTCTTTTGCTGCGATGCTTGCATAACGTTCGCTACTTTCTGGAATATTCCAAGTTCTATCGTCACCTAAGGTAATGTTAACTTCGCTTAATGCTTTTTGATAACCTCGTAATCTTTGATGTGCAATTGATTGACCGGCTTCGCATTCATGGTGCTCATATACACGACACAATACATTTTCATCTAATAACCGCAGTCCCAATATAGCGACCTGATCAGCACTGCTTTTTAATACGTGTTTGGCCACTTCATAACTAGCTTGTTCGTTATCTATGTTTACTGAGGCATTACGATCAATATCAAAATCAACGGTAACCACATGTTTGGGTACAATTTTTAATTGATCTACAAGTGATTGATTGCGCGGACGGCCATAACAAATAAAGCCATCAACAAAATCTAATACGCTGTTAAGGTTTTGACTATTTCCCGAAAATAATAATAAGTTAATATTGTTTTTTTCAAGGATAGAAGCCACACCACGCATAAAACTACTGGCCACAGGATCCGACACCATATACTCAATACTGTCAGGTAATACCAGCGCAACAATATTAAATTTACCACGGCGTAATGACTGCGCTGCTTTATTGGGGCCAAAATAGCCAAGCTCTTTACACGCCAATAAAATAGACTCGCGACGACTTTTTGATAGTTGATCTGGACGATTAAATGCATTTGAAACGGTGGCGTTAGAAACGCCTAATTCTTTGGCGATGCTTTTTAATGTCCAATGTTTTTTTTGGGTCATACGACTTCTCATGATAGTGAACGCGATTCACTAATAAATTACCATATTTCACGCTAAATCAAAGTGTTAATTATATTGTAGCGTGTATAGCAAGTTACGTAATTAGGTATTAGGAACAAGAATGAACTAGAAAGTGGTTGTTATTAATAATAAAGTACTGGCTTTTTTATATCTGCTAGCTTACTAACTCACACGTTATTGTTTGGGTGATTTTTCACAAAGTCGCCTTATCATTTATATCTTTACATATGTACCCTTTTTGATGGTAAAGTGCTGGTGTTTTCTATTTTGCTACAACTAATGAATTAAGTTTTTTTAGTTTTAGGCAAAGTATATTGTATGTAATGGCGATTATATGTTGCAAATTGCGTCCTCGATAACCCGTTCTGGATTGAAATAATAAAATTTATCAAAGGTAAATTATGAAAATGAATAGATTGATTTTGGCGTTACCGTTACTAGGGGCAAGCTCTATGGCGCTTGCTAATACGACCCATCAGCGCGTATTCAAGCCACAAGCTGCGATTGTTGAACGTGTGCATCATCATGGCGTTGAACACGGCCATAATGAAAAAGCACCAATAGCACAGCTGCAATCACAACCCCAAAAATTTAGTATGTTAATGATGCGTAGCCAAGCGGCCACAGTCAGCTGCGATTTAAATGCACTGGCTAATGCTAGTTCAACGAGCATTATTACTGAGCTTAAAAATCAAGGTAGTGGCTGTGTTAATGAACTATTTAGTGCATCAGCATCAACTCAGAGCCTAGTATTTAGTTCTGATAATATGTATGCGGTTGCTAATCATGCAAAGTCACTCTCACAGACTTATGCTGGCGGTGGTGACATTGAACTCGAGGCATTGTTCCTATATTTACGAGCTGGTTTTTATGCGGAATTTTACAACGACAACGTGAGCTTTAGCTCTTGGGTTACGCCTGCCGTAATTGATGCGATAGATGCTTTTGTAAACAACAGCCATTTTTATGACGATAATGACGGCCACGGTAAAACGCTTTCTGAAGTGATCATTACGATGGACAGCGCTGAACAGCAACATCGTTACTTGTATGTGGTGAAACAGTGGCTAACGCGTTTTAACGAAAGCTATGCTGCAAAATGGAATATACGCAGTGCGGTGAATGGTATTTTTACTTTGCTTTATCGCGGCCAGTGGAATGATGCATTTGTTACAGCTGTAGCTAGCGATACTGATTTAGTTACTAAGCTGAATGCATTTACCCAAAAGCAGTGGATGATTGACTCTGACGCACAATATTTAATTGTTAATGCAGCCAGTGAGCTTGCGCGCCTTAAGCAATATTCCGACACTGCTATTCAAGCTACTGTTGATACTGGCTTAAAAGCGGTTTTTAGTACTTATAACAGCTTTGGCTATGGTGATGCAGTATGGCTTGCGGCGGCAGATTCTGTCAGTTATTACGCTGATTGTAATGACTATGGTATTTGTGGCTTTGTTGATGAACTTACTCAGCAAGCGCTTTCGCAAAATTATAGCTGTAGTAGCACTATTAAAATTCGCTCACAAAATATGACTGCAGCACAACATACAGCTGCATGTGCTGCAATGGGCGCAGAAGAAGGTTTATTTCACACTAAACTTGCCACCAATAACGCCCCAGTTGCCGATGATAACAATAGTTTTTTACAAGTAAATATATTTGATAGCAGCGATGATTATAGTAAATACGCAGGTGCGATTTTTGGCATTAACACCAATAATGGCGGCATGTATTTAGAAGGTGACCCCGCAGTTGTGGGTAATCAAGCAAATTTTATTGCTTATGAGGCGAGCTACGCCAATGCTGAGCATTACGTGTGGAATCTAGAGCATGAATATGTGCATTACTTAGATGGTCGTTTTGACTTATATGGAAACTTTAATTCACCAACTGAAGATATTGTGTGGTGGTCAGAAGGCGTTGCAGAATATGTTGCTAATCTTGATAATAATGACGCCGCTAAAAATACCATCAGTGATGGTTCGCGTTATACCTTAGCGCAAGTATTTGCCACTAACTATGACGGTTTTGATCAAGACCGTATTTATCGCTGGGGTTACTTAGCTGTGCGCTTTATGTTCGAACGCCATTACAGTGAAATTAATGCCATGCTTGCAGATACACGCATTGGTAATTGGAGTGCTTATAAAGCGAAAACTGTGCAGTGGGCAAATAATTATGAAAACGAGTTTGTACAATGGTGTGATGACTTAGTTGCAGGTACAACCACTAATACGCCACCAATCGCATACATCAATGGACCTTATGCCGGTATGCAAAACAATGAGATCAATTTTACGAGCAATGGCAGTATTGACAGTGACGGCTCAATTGTTAGTTATCAGTGGAGCTTTGGTGATGGCAGTAGTTCTAATCAAGCAAACCCGGTGCATACTTATACAACATCAGGACAATATAGCGTATCGTTAACGGTTGTTGATAACCAAGGTGCCAGCCAAACCGCATCAACATTGGCTAGTATTGAAGAGGATAGCAGCGTTGGTAACGGCGAGTTGATAAACGCTCAACCAATGACTATTGCTGGCGAGCAAGATGAGCTGTTGTATTTCAGCTTTGATGTACCGCAAGGTGCCAGCGACTTAGTGTTTAGCTTAAGTGGTGGCACGGGCGATGCTGATTTATATGTGAGTTATGCTGCTACACCAACAATGGATAGTTATGATTGTCGTCCTTATGTCGGTGGTAATAGTGAACAATGTGTAATAAATCCTGCGCAAGCAGGTGTTTATCAAGTAATGATTCGTGGCTATAACATGTTTGATAATGTGAAATTAACCGCTTCATACACAGGAGTAAGTAGTAGTGTACCTGATGCATGTGCTACCCAAGGTAGTCGTAGCAATGGCCGTTTAAATGACGGTGAAGTGATTTGTTTGGGTAACAGCGATCCTATGTGGTTTAGTATTGCTGACGTACAAAGTCAAAGTGGTGTGGCGATAACTACCGCTAATGGCAGTGGCGACATCAGCCTAAGTTATTCAAACAGCAGCTGGCCAAATGGCAGTAATGAACAGGCTCAGTCCAGTAATAGCGGCAATAGCGAATGTATTTATATTAGTGATCAAAGCCAATATTGGGGTTATTTAAAGGTGTCGGGCAATAGTACTGGTGCAAGTCTAGTGGTTGATTTTAATAGCCAAGGGTGTCGTTAAAATTATCATATTAAAAAAGTAAAGCACCTACAGCAAAGCCCATCTATATGGGCTTTTTTAGTGTTGTAACTTAAGCGTTAAAGTGAGTTTAGATTGCTCGTTTATACACCGCGAGTGGATGCGAAGTACTTAACGATACGTGCACGCTATCGCCAGGGTATACAACGACTTCGTGGCTTACGCGGCTAGTAACCACTGTTTTACAGGCAAGCTCTACTGCACATAAACGACTCCCTCCTTCAAAGCGTACCCATACGACCACACCGTTGTTGCCGATCTCACCTTGTACTAGCATTACATCGTCGGGGCGAAGTAGGACATCCACCTCACCTTGTTGGCAATCTACGCCCTGAGCGGGCACATTGCCGATGGCTGTAGTTGCTTGATTATTCTCAAAAAAACCGTTAATGAAACTTGCTTCACCTAAAAAACGTGCAACAAAGCGATTGTTGGGCACACTAAAACAACGCTCAGGAGTATCAAGTTGCTGGATTTTTCCGGCCTTGAGCACACCCACACGATCGCCTATTGATAAAGCTTCTTCTTGATCATGAGTCACCCAAATTGCAGGCACGCCAGCTTTTTTCAGGGCATTTCGGATATCCCAGCGCAGCATATCTTTTAGTGCCGCATCAAGGTTTGAAAGCGGCTCATCAAGTAACACAAAGTCAGGTTGGTGGGCAAGGGTACGTGCTAGTGCAACTCGTTGTTTTTGACCGCCTGAAAGGGTGGCTGGCTTTTTATGACGAAAGTCATCAAGACCCAGTAGGGCTATCCAATGATCAGCAACGGCGGTATCTTTTAAACGAAAGCCAATGTTTTGCTCAACGGTTAAATGAGGGAATAACGCAAAGTCTTGAAATACCATACCTACGCTGCGTTTCTCAGGTGGCACAGTCAATTTAGGGGTAGCCTGCCATTTACCTAAGTTAATTTCACCTTCGCTAATAGGAATTAGTCCGGCGAGCGCTTGTAAAATTGTGCTTTTACCACAGCCCGTAGGGCCTACTAGCATGAGAATTTCACTTTCACCAAGCAACAAATTTAGGTCGCTTACTACACGGTTACTGCCATAATCTATAGACAACTGGCTTACAGATAGCATTTGTATTTAAATCCTCAATGTTCGAGTTGGTTACGTTTTTCGCCAGACATCATAATAGCTAAACCGCACGCAGAAATCAGTACTAACAATAACCCAGGAATAGCAGCACGACCAAAATAGCCCGCCTCATAAACACGCCATAAATAAGTCGATAGTGTTTCAAAGCCAGTTGGGCCAAGTAATAAGGTTGCTTCTAATTCACGCATGGATTCTAAAAATACTAAAGCGGCACCGGCTATGATCCCACGCATTGTTAGTGGTAAAGTTATGCGGGTAAATGCTTCGCGCGGACTGGCGCCTAAGACCCGCGCAGATTTAACTAAACTTGGATCAAGGTGCTCAGTGCTAGTGCGCACAGAGCCTACCGCTAAGGGTAAAAAACGCAGCATATAGGCAATGATCAACAGCCCTAATGTTTGATATAAAAACGGCAATTGCAAACCACCGTAAACTAGCGCGGTGCCCATTACAATACCTGGAATACCAAAACCAAAGTAAGTAACACGCTCCATGATACGACCCGCTTTACCGCTAAGTGCAGCATGGGCAACAGGGATAGCTACAATCACCGCAACCACTGCAGCAATGGCTGAGGCATACGCTGAATTCCACGCGATGCTAAAATCAAATGAGCTAAAGCCATCACGTGCTAACCACAGCGAAAATATCGCCAGAGGTAAGCCAATGGCTAATAATAAAATAGGCGCAAAAGTGGCAAACATAGCCGCTAGTTGCAACTTACTAGGAAACAAAATTAATGGCCGGCCATGGCGTTCGCTAGCCGTTTTAATTTGTGACTCAATCAACAGTAAAAAGCCCACAATCACCAACAACTGTAACGATAACATTGCTGCACGACTTAACTCAAACGCATTGTACTCGACATAAATAACCCGGGTAAAGGTATCAAGGCGCATCATTGCAGGTGTGCCAAAGTCAGACAAAGTATACAGTGCAACCAATAACGAACCTGCGGCAATGCCATTTACTACACGGGGTAAAATGACTTTAAATACACTTTCGGTCATCGACATACCTAAGGTGCGGGCCGCATTAACCATGCTTGCATCAAGACTAAGTAAAGATGAGCGGGTAGTCATCATTACAAATGGAAATGTGTAAAGAGTCATGACAATAGCTGCGCCGCTGAGTCCATCCATCGATGGCAGTTCAATACCAAGTAGATTATGTATCTCTCCGCCGGAGCCAAAAGCCGCATAAAGCGTAAATGCACCAATGTAACTGGGAATGGCTAGAGGCGCGGCAAAAAACACCAACCATACTTTTTTAAACGGTAAGCGCACATAAGCGCTGATAAATGCTAACGGTACTCCGATTAAAATAGAACCAATGACCGTTAATACCATCAAGGACAAAGTATTGCCGAGAATACTTAAATTATGATTATCAAACAAAGAGCTGGCATCAGTGGCCAGCGTTATTAAAATAAAGATAGGAGATAAAACAATAAGCGCTGCAAGCAGCGCCATTGGGTAAGAAGCTGGTAGTCGCATTACAGTACGCCGCTATTTCGCATCAAAGCTATGGTTGGCCGAAGATCAGCTAACTGTGTTAAGTCCACTTTGGGTGGTGAAATATTGGCTAAAGATGGTAACCCTTCAGGTAGAGGGACACCATTTACCAGCGGAATTTCATAGGCTTCACGAGCCAAGTAACCTTGCACTTCGATGCTTAATAAATAGCGCATAAAGTGAGTGGCAAGAGGGTCGTCGTTCAATGCCAAAATACCTGATGCATTGACTAAACAGCCAGCATCTTGTTGGGTAAATGCTAAATCAAGTTTGGCATCTGGTTTGCCTGATTTTAAACGTAAGGTGTAATAGTGATTAGCAAAACCAATATCCACTTCACCACGTTCAACGGCCATTACTACACCCAACTCACCGGCATAGGTTTTAGCACGCTTCTTAATCTTTTTCAGCCATTTCGCTGTTTTATCGTCACCTTCGAGAATACGCATTGCCGTTACAAATGATTGAAACGATGCATACGCAGGTGCCCAGCCAATGCTTAAGTCACTATCAGCAATGTCCATAATACTGGTTGGAATTTGCTCTTTGGTCAAACGCGAAGTGTTATAGGGTATGGTGCGCACACGACCGGTGACAGGGGCCCAATCTTTATAGCGAAACTGTGGTTGCAACTGCGCTGATAAATCACTCGGAATAGGTTGTGCAAGGCCGGCATCTGAAACCAAGCCAATAGCGCCAGAATCAACAGCCCAAAACAAATCGGCTCTACGCACCCCTGCTTTTGCTTCAGCAACAATGGTATTGGCTAAAGCTGCTGTAGGACCACGACGAATGCCTAGTTTAAAGTTGGGGTTTCTGTCTTGAATTGCTTGTAGCACATTTTCATACAAACCACCTTCACCACGACCTAGGTATAAGGTCAGCTCACCTTCAAGTTTAGGTAAGTCATCAACAGAAACTGGGTTTGCTATGTTGGCAGCTAGTGCGCGAGAAAGAGGCAATGGTAATGCACCGATTGCCCCAAACGCAGCTAGGCCTTGTATAAAGGTCCTACGCTTCACTTAAAATACATCCTTACGTGCTTTTTCGGCTTTTTCGAGTAATACCTTGGCGCGGTCTAATTTAGTGTGCATGCTACTTACCACATCGCGTACTTCATCAACACTTTTGTTATCTGAAATTGCTTTTGGCAGTGTCACGTTAAAATCTTTTTCTAATATTTCAACAAGTTTGGCATCTTGTTCGATAAGTGTGCCTTCAACACCTTCAAATAGGTGAAGGTAAGTATCGTGCACAATGCTGGTTGCTTCATCACTTAAACGCTCTGCATATTTGGCAATGACACGATCAAGTTTATGTTTAATTTCATCGATTGTAGCACTTTGAGTCATGCTTGTGGTTGCAGTTGCTTTAACGTTTGCAAGCAAACCTTTTTGTTGAAATTGCGCCGCTAGTTTAACTGCGCCAAGACCTTGCCACAAGGCAGCATTCATCGCTTGTTGTTCTTTACGAGCTTCAGTCGCCGGCTTGTTATTATCAATGGCCATTTTTACGCCATAAATACCTTGCCAGATTGACGCATATACCGGCACAAAATTTGTTTCAATCGCGCTGTGAAACTTCACTGATTCCCAATACTCGATTAGGTCATCGCTTTTTACTGCTTTTACGCCTTTGCTTTCATAGTCGCTTACCATGGTATCGACTTTGCCGATCATCCATTCAACTTCTTCTGAGTAATCTTTGATATTTGCTTGTAAGTGATTTACATGTTCGCCAATAGGGCCATTAGCAAATGCAGGTTGCGCAACAAATGCTGATACTAAAAGAAGGCTCACACCTAAGGTTGTTGCTGATTTAAATAATGCTTTCATGAAAGTGGATCCTAAAAGATGATTGTAAATGATAGGCATTATCATATATGTAACCATGACTAAAATCAAGGATACTAATTTTACGGACTAAATTCTATTTTGTCTTTATTTATAAAGCATTTGGCGATATTAGGGACGTGCCAACGGGTCGTTGAGTTGTGGCTAAAGCAAAGCAGCTAAGAGGTTATTTCTTAGCTGCTAACTAAATTATAAGTTTATCCGTTTGATAAGTCGGATCTCCTCCCCATCGACATCTAATAACGCAGTGACGGTGATCAACATCGGTTCGCTACTCGCTGTGAATTTAAATTGATAGTTTTGTACTGCATAAGGCGCAATCTCCACAGGGTGTTTTTGTGTCATTACACTTTCAAGCTGTATAAAGGGCGTAGCTGTCAGTGTTATTTGCCCCGTTGTCGCACCTGAATAAGGGCCTGATAGGGTCGCGGTAAATAGCCAATCACCCGCGTTATTTTTAGTCTGAGTGAGTGTCATCCCAACTCCGTTGAAAGGGACATTAGCAGCACTAATTTCACGGGTTTTATTTAATCCTTGCCAATTAAGATCTTGTTCGACAACAATTGTTTGAGCTTGTGTTGACGCTGGTAAGTGAATGTTGTGGATACCGGGTTTTAAGAGCTGACGGAGATGGTGCTTGTTAAGCACCTTACCTGCAGTTGCAAAGCTAACTTGGGCGGCCAATTGCAGCTCAAAATCGGTAGGGTTTTCGACGCGTAAAAAGGCTTTGTTGTGGTGATAGTAAACACCAGAATTAATACCACTGAGTGCGCTAAAACCACTATTACCTAATAGGGTTTTATAGCGGTTAAATATAACTGCAAGTTCAGCATTTATGGCTGTATGGTTGCTCGGCTGAGGTAATTTTGCCATTAACTTACTCAGCTCGACATCGCAATTAACCAGTTTGCGCTGATGTTGTTGGCAGGTTCTAAACACTCGATTTAATAATTTATAACCTGTAAATAGCCACGGATCAGTAAGCTGTGTTTGGTTTTGTGCTGCTAAATTTAAATATTTAGCATCGCCAGCTGGCGTTGCAAATAAGTAAGGTGTGATCTGGTGATTGTTATTTTTACTTAATAAGCTGATTTTTTGTGTATCGAGTGCGGCTGTTATTTTAGTCGATAAAGCAAGGGTAAATGTTTGCCCAATGATATTCGTCCCGTTATCCGCTTTTAAGCCCACCGTTAGTTGGCTGCTCTCTAATGTAAGGTTTAAACCAAGTGTTGCGTGTTGAGCTAAAGCGGCTTTTAACTCAGGACTAAGTGCGATTTGCACAGGCTGAAAATCCTTGAAATTACGTGCGGTTATTATTAACCGCTCAGCATCTTCTATTAATAGTTTTAGTAATTGGTCGTCATTCGCTTGCTCATTACCAATAAACGTAGTGCGGTATTGTTGGTTTTGCTCGCTGCGCTTGCCTTGCATGGCAATGCCTATTTCACCGCGCTGTAATTGTGCCGGTTCAAATTCAATTAAAGCAGCCACTTGGTGCTTATTTGTCAGATCGATTAACGCATTTACTTGTGGTGCGGGAAAGTCCATCACTGGGTGCGATACATCAGTAGTGAGAGCGGGGTTTATATCCAATCGAGATAAGGTATTTGAATCTGTATTTCGTAGCCAATAAGCATTACCATTTTGCTCCCACGGGCCTGATACAATATGAAAACTGGGTTTTATATTTTGCACAAAGTCAGCAAAGCCTTGCTCTATTGCCTGCCAATCTTTAAAAGTGTGTTTAAGGAGTGAATTGGCTGTGCTGAGCGTGGCGTCACTGTGTGGGTTGGCAAGCCTAAGTTGCTGCACAAAATATGCAAAATATTGTGCGCGTTCTGGAGAGCTTAAAAGGTAATGAATGATAAAAAAATTAAGGCCGCGTTTAAGTGCAGGATCATCGTTTATTTGCTCAAGAGTGGGTTTATCAGCACTGTAATATTGCTTTAAACCGGTCTCAATATAATTCATAGGGGCACGATCAAACACCATCACAGTCAGTTGTTTTTGCTTGGCATCGTAAACATGGTGAGCGACCGAGTCGGCTAAGCCTTCGGTGATCCAATTAGGCGCCCAGGTTGAATGACCGTTTAAAGCCATGTGAAAAGCATGCATGGTTTCGTGAATGACAATATAGCGTTGGTGATGCTCACGATGGCTTGGGAAGTTATATCCTGCGCGGTTATAAAACATAGTTTCGCCGCCTGCGGTTTTATGTACGCCTCTTAAAAAACCGTCATCAAGCATGGCCTCGCGCACTCTATCGCGGCTGCTACCATACACTACAGCGATACGCTGGCGTTCAATATTAGGTGGCTCCATACCGAATAGTGCAACATAGTGTGGATAAGCCATTTCTAAAAGCGCTAAATACAGCGTTACTTTTTCTTTTGGTAAATCACTCTTCAGTGCAAAGTGTTTACTTACCCACCAATCATATCCTCGGCTATTACCAATTTTGCCATCGCTATATGTATAGGGGATGGTTTTCCCTAAGAATGCAATGTCCATTTTGTGTAACGTACTGGTGTAACCTTGTACTGATAGGTCTACTTGCATCTGTTGTGGATCAGTTTCCATAGCACTTGACGTTGTTGTTTGTGGTTGTACGGTCTGCGCAGTATCGGCTTGCGGCTCTTTTTGACACGCGGCAAGTAACAGTAATAACAAAGTGAGTGAGAGTTTTTTCATAATTATAGTTGTTTTATGTGTATATTGTATGCAATATAAAATACTGTGTTTAATTGTGAAAGTAAACTATGAATAATAATCAAATACCAATAACAACCAACTCAGCAGCAAAGCAGAGTAAGCAAACCCCAGCTAATAAAGGCTTTGGTGTGGCATTTTATATTGCAAACACCATGGAAATTTTTGAGCGCTTAGCTTGGTATGGCTTTTTTGCGGTTTCATCTGTCTATATGACTACCCCAGTTGAACAAGGTGGGGTGGGCTTTAATGATGCACAGCGTGGTGCTGTGCAAGGTATTATTCCTTTCTTTTTATATTTATTACCGGTGTTAACAGGCGCGCTGGCTGATCGGTATGGTTATAAAAGGCTGTTTATAATTTCCTTTATAATTATGGCGCCAGGTTACTACTTTTTAGGCCAAGTAACTGACTTTAATTCGTTCTTTATGATTTTAATGTTGGTGGCATTTGGTGCGGCGTGTTTTAAACCTGTGGTGGTTGGTACTATAAGTCGCAGCACGAATGATACTAACCGTGGCCTAGGGTTTGGTATTTTTTACACTATGGTTAATTTGGGCGGCTTTATTGGCCCATTAGTCGCCGGTTATATGCGTGCGATCAGCTGGGATGCGGTATTTGTAATGTCGGCCGTGTGGATTTTGCTTAACTTTATTCCGCTGCTATTTTATCGCGAAACAACCCCATCTTCGCAAGCAAATACCAGCCTTAAGCAGGTATTACAACAAGCTCAACAAGTATTAGGCAACAGCCGCTTTGCACTGTTGTTATTTACTTGTGTGATTATTCTAATGACCGCAGGCATGAGTTGGCTCAGTTATACGCAAGCTTTTGTATTAATTGCTCTATGGTTAGGGACAAACTGGTTGTGGGATAAAAGTGTCAGTACTAAGCAAAGCCATAACTGGCACTTACAGCCGGTGCGGGTAAGTAACCGTAATTTTGCCTTGTACTTAGCCATATTGACAGGGTTTTGGACTGTGTATAATCAGCTATTTTACACTTTACCGTTGTTTATACGCGATTATACAAACACTCAAGACTTAGTTGTTTTACTCAGTTACTTTGGTCAATCAACAGTGGATTTTTTTGCGTTTGTTGATAGTGGAGCATTGAGTGAAAAAATTCAGCTTCTATCAGTCAATTATGCATCTTCATCACCTTTAGCGAGCACTGAGCTTGAAGCAATACGCCTTGAATTAGTGCATTTAAAAGTAAACGTGCCAGTGAGCGAAATAGCGCTTTTTATTGAGCAAATAGCGACTAGCGACTTTACCCTGCAACAAAGTAAACAACTTGCCCAGCAATGGCTGGTTTACCGACAAGTTAATCCCGAGTACCTGATTAATTTAGACTTTGCGGCCATAGTATTATTACAAATAATCGTTAGTGTAAAATGCCAAAGATTTAAGGTGATATCGGTTTTGATCAGTGGTTTGATTGTTACTGCGGGTGCTTTTTTAGTGTTATTGCTAATGAGCGCGGGTTTATTAATGACGCAACTGGGCGGAGCGGTCATGATCACGGTTATTTTATTGATTGCCTTGGGTGAAATGCTCACCTCGCCAAAAAGCCAAGAATATGTTGCCAGTATTGCCCCTAAAGATAGCGCTGCAATGTTTATGGGTTATTATTTTGTATCTATGGCACTGGGTTTTTTATTTGCTGGTTTTTTATCAGGTTGGAGCTATGGTTACTTAGTGAAAGAGCTGCAACGTCCGGCACTCATGTGGCTATTATTTGCAATGATCGCGCTTTTCACTGGCTTTGGTTTTTACCTTCTAGCGCGAAATAATAAGGATACCCACAGTGAAACTTAAACAGCGACTTATTTTAATAGCTGCCATGCTGATGTTGAGCTTACAAGCCACAGCAAATGACCCAGTGAGCGGTGAAAATAGTCATTATAAAAATTTAATTGATCGCACGGGAAGTCCATATTATATGCAAGACTTTGCTAGAGGCGAGCATCAACGCTTTAGTCCATTATTTGACTTAGGTGCATGGCATGGTCATTTACTGCCAAGCGATGACAATATCGGAAGCTTTACCGGGCCTGCAATTATTAGCGAAGAATACCTTAATTTTATCGCCCCTTATTTAGAAAAGCTCAGCGTCTATAAAGACCAAAGTCATAAAGTTAAACTCGCCATGAATAGTTACAGCTTGCCGGGTGCTTTAGTGCAAGAATTAACGGGTGATGGCGTAAGTATTCGCATGGAGTTACGTTTTGTAAGTAATCGTACTTCGTTAGTTAAAACACAGATCACAACCAAAAAACCACTCATTTTGCGCTGGGAAGGGCGGTTAGTGAGTAAGTTAACAGCTCAAGACGGTATCGCAAAAGATGCGCGTTCACCTTTTGAAGTATACCCGCAACTGTTACCTCAATGGCAAGTGAGTGATAATACTATCACGCTAAAGTTTGGCAAAGTGCGTGCACATGGCCAGTTACTAACTTCTGGCAGCTCGCAGTTACAATTGCATAAAACGCTATCAGTCAACACCACTCATGAAGCATTAAGCTATGCAAGTGACACAACAATTGATAGCGATACCACGTTTTACACAACTTATTCGTACTTATTAAATAGCCAAGAAGCGGCAAACGAGCAGGCTATTATAAAAGATGTTTTAAACCAGCCCGAGCTGTATTTAGCCCGCAGTGCCACGCGTTGGCAAGGGTATATTAATAGTGCGCTGCGCCCGTTAGCCAGTGCCGATGAAAGGCATAAAAAGTTAGCCGTCAAAAGTATTGAAACCTTGATTGGTAATTGGCGTTCTAAAGCCGGTGCTGTTGGCTTTGATACCGTAAGTCCTGCCGTGACGGGACGCTGGTTTTCCGGTAATCAGACTTGGCCGTGGGATAGTTATAAGCACGCTTTTGCCCTGGCGACTTTTCACCCAGTACTCGCAAAGCAAAATCTCAATGCGGTATTTGAGCACCAAATAACAGCAAATGATGCTGTAAGACCGTGGGATGTAGGGTTTATTCCTGATTTAGTGGCTTATAATTTAAGCCCTGAACGGGGTGGTGATGGGACTAACTGGAACGAACGTAATACTAAACCCAGTTTAGCCGCTTGGGCTGTGTGGCAAGTTTATGAGTACACAAATGATAAGCAGTGGCTTGCGGAAATATTCCCAAAGTTGGTCAGCTATAGAAACTGGTGGCTAACTAATCGAGATCACAATGGCAATGGTGTGCCAGAGTATGGCGCAACAGTTGATAAGGCCCATACAACGGATGACGGTAAATTACGCTTTGAGGTGCAAACAGCAACGGGTTGGGCTGCGCAAAGTGGTCTTGAAAATTATAAGGATCAGCTTATCGCCCATCCACAAAAACAGATAAAGATCCCTGCGCAAACAGCGGCATCGTGGGAGTCGGGCCGAGATGATGCAGCGGTGTTTGGTTTCATTAGCAGTGAACAACTCGCGAAGTATATAAAAAATGGCGGTAAAGCCACTGATTGGCACGTAGGTTTTGCCGAAAATTTTGATAAAGCGGGGCGTTTGATTGGCTACTCATTACTGCAAGAATCAGTCGATCAGGCATCATACATGGCAGCGGATAATCGCTATTTAAGTAAAATTGCTAAAGAGCTGAATTATCCTCGCCAAGCGAGTTATTTTTTAAAACAAGCAGCCAAACTAAGAGCGTATATAAATCGATGTATGTTCGATAGAACAACTGGCTATTATTATGACATTGAAATAGCACCACAACCGTTAGCAAGTGGCTGTGCAGGCAAGCCGTTAGTTAAGCGCGGTAAAGGCCCTGAAGGCTGGTCGCCGCTATTTAATCAAGTAGCCACGGTTGAACAAGCGCAGCAAGTGGTTGATGTAATGCTTGATGAAAAAGAGTTCAATACCTACGTACCACTTGGCAGCGCGGCTTTGAGCAACCCTGCTTTTGGTGCAGATATCTATTGGCGAGGTCGAGTATGGCTTGATCAGCTGTATTTTGGTTTGGTGGGTATGAGTCATTACGGTTATTGTGAAAAGGCGCAGCAACTCAGTGAGCAACTACTTACTCATGCTGATGGCTTATTGGCCAGTGCTCCTATTCGCGAAAATTACAATCCTTTGACGGGCGAACAACAAGGCGCGCCTAATTTCTCGTGGAGTGCCGCGCATTTATTGTTGATAATGCAAAAACAAGGACGTTGGTGTGAGTAGGGCTAAATAAATATTGATATAAACGTTCAATTAAAGGCTAAGTATGTGTGAAATAAATGCTCAACAGCTTATGCAAAACAATAAAATAATACTCTTTGACGGGCAGTGTAAGCTTTGTAATGCATGGTGTAATTTTATTATTAAGCACGATAAAAAGCTGTGTTTTAAATTATGCAGTGTGCAGTCTTTAAAAGGCCAAGCAATCCTCACGCACTTTGGTTACCCAACAGCTAATTTTAAAACCATGATCTATGTTGAAAATAATCAGTGTGTTACCAAAAGTGATGGTGTGATTAATGTTGTTTCACAGTTGGGTTGGCCATGGCCCTTAGCTAACATATTACGAATAATACCGAAACGGATACGCAACTGGGGGTATGATGCCATTGCACTTAACCGGTATCGCTTATTTGGAAAATATAATTATTGCGTGATCCCAAGTCATGAGTATGATCACCACTACTTATAATTTCTTTACAAGGCGGACTGTTGGCAGGTTATTTGGTTAAACTTAATATACTGTTTTTAGTGTTTAGTGCTGGACTATATGCTCAAAATGACACCCATGATGACTCTGCAATCGTGGTAGATGTTCGCGACAGAATTAATCTGCGGATGCAAAATACCGCCCAGTGGTTAGACGATTTACTCGGTGAAGAGGTTAACCCAAACAAAGCCCATGCGAGAGGTTTTTTGCGGTTAGGCTGGCTTCCCCGCAGTGCTGATCTAGCTGAAACAGAAGTACGCTTTAAAGTATCATTAAGCTTACCTAGCTGGGAAAACCGCTTAAATCTAATAATAGATAATGACGCTGACGAATTTAGCCGGTTGCCTTTTGAAACCGACTCCCCAGCTAATCAAAACAATGGTACTGAAGACATAAATGCTGCGCTGCAATTTTTAGTTGAGCGTACCGCTAACTTAGAGGTTGATAATCGTGTTGGCATATCACGTAGCCAACTTTATGGACGCAGTGCACTTCGTTGGAATAAAACATTTAATCAAACGCAGTACTTTGCATCTGCCGGCTTAGAGTATTACTTCTCTGATGGCTTTGGTTACTTTATTAAGCTCTCCAGTGATACTAAGATCAATGAGTTTTATTCGCTGAATGTCTCTGCTAATTACCGTGAAATTGATGACGAAATAGATAGCGAAATGCGCTCAGGTGTTTATTTAAGTTATATACCCGATGCGCAGCGAGCCGCAGTGTTTGGTGCCAATGTACAGAATAGTTTTGATGACTTTACTATCTATACAGTATCGTACCGTTACCGGCAGCAAGTAAAATACAGTTGGCTGTTTTATGAATTAGAGCCGTTTATAGAATACCGAGAAGAACTCAATTATCGCGACGAAGTAGGATTCGCGATTCGTTTAATTGGCTATTATGGCCAGTGATAATGACTAGTTTTTATCTATTATGATAAAATCCCCTCAGTTTAATTTTGTAGAGATAGATCATGGCTAGCACCGCACACGCATTACACATTTTAGTTAAGCATAAAGAACTTGCCGAAGACATAATTCAGCAGTTAAAAAAAGGCGCTAAGTTCCATGTGCTCGCTAAAAAACATTCCTCTTGCCCATCGGGTAAAAAAGGGGGTGATTTAGGCGAATTTAAACGTGGCCAAATGGTTCCGCAATTTGATAAAGTGGCTTTTGGCGCAGAAATATTAGAACCACATTTAGTAAAAACTAAATTTGGTTGGCATGTGATAAAAGTGCTTTATAGAACGTAAGAGTAAAGTTAGCTAGAAAAACGAGTGACTTCGATTTAACGAAAAAACCACCTACAAAGGTGGTTTTTTCGTTTAAGTATCCAGTAACTTTAGCTGCCAACGGCACTTGGTTGTACATCCAAACCATAACCAAACATCACTGCAAGTACGAGCACAATCGATGCTGCTAACATCAATTTAAGTAATAGTGGTAAACAAAAACGGAACCAATGCCCATAAGGGACACCCGCCATGCCTAAAATTCCCATTAATACCGCATTGGTAGGGATAATCATATTTGAAAAGCCATCACCAAATTGATACGCAAGCACTGCAACTTGGCGTGGCACGCCGACTAAATCGCCCAGTGGTGCCATAAGTGGCATAGTGACATACGCTTGCCCAGAACCTGACGGAATAAAGGTATTAAGCACTGTTTGAATTACTAACATGCCAATGGCTGATATTTCAGCACTCACATAAGATAATGGCAGTGACATGCCATGCACTAAGCTATGCAATATTTGCCCATCTTCAAGGATTAAAGCAATACCACGGGCAACACCAATTAAAATAGCGGTGGTGACGAGATCTGAAACACCTTCAATAAAGCGGTTTGCAGCATCATCGGCAGATAAACGGCCCAGAATAGCGATCAACACACCCCACGCGATAAACACGCCGCCTAATTCGTATAAGTACCAGCCTTTGGTTGCAATACCCCATACAGCAACACCTAGCGTGACAATAAAGCTACCTAAAATTAATTTATGACGCAGTGCAAGTTCAGGGTAATGCGGTGTTGCTTGATCATTGAGAGGGCAAGGCACATCAAGCATCATGGATTTACTTGGATCGGCGGCCACCTTTTTAGTGTACTGCCACACATGATGAAAACCAATTAGTACAAAGGGCACAAATATCGCTAAGCGCAACCATAAACCAGAATAAACAGGAATTTCAGCAATCTGCTGGGCAATTAACACTGTGAATGGGTTAAACGCAGACACGCCATAACCAATCCCGTAACCGGCTACAATCATCCCTACTGCTGTCATTGCATCAAGGCGCATAGCTTTACAAAGAGCGACTAATATTAATACAAATGGAATATATTCACCCGCTGTACCAATACTGCTTGATGCTAAGGCAAAACAAAAAACCACCATAAATATAAGTCGTTGCGGCTTTTTACCATGGCGCTCAAGTAAACGGCCAATCAACGCATCAACCGTGCCGGTAGCACGGGCAATGGCCAGTACACCGCCAACAATCAAGACAAAAAAGATCACATCTTGCGCCGCAGCAAAGGCGCGCGGAATCGCCGTTAATAAATCCCAAGGGGTAAGATAGTGACGTTCAGCGACCGTATGATAGGTGCCCGCAAGGACCATTTCCCGACCAGACTCGGTGAGTGTTGTGTCAAAAAAACCTTGTGGTACTAACCAGGTAGCAACTAACGCAGTGACCATCATACCTAGCAGTAAAATCAAAGTATGCGGTACTTTGAAAGAATTACTCATACGTTCTCCATTTTTATAATTGGCGCAGCAGATATGCCTCGCTGTTTTTTGTTAAGGATAACACGAGTTATAAAATCACAATAAAAATAGCAACGTCAGTCTGTAAAGGAATGTAACGGGGGGCACTAAGTTAAAGAAGAAAGTTAGTTAAAAAGCGACGCAACAGGTAAATTGCGTCGCTTGTCATTTTATTACGCTTCTTGCTCGGCGATTTGTTTAAATGCTTGCACAAATGCGTCGCTTGGCTGGCCGCCAGTGAGGGCGTATTGATCGTTAATGATAAAGGTTGGCACTGAGGAAATGCCCATTTGCTGTAGCGCATTTTGCTCGCTGCGTACTTCTTGGAAATACTCGCCTGAGTCTAAAATTTCTTTTGCGCGGGCTCTATCAAGACCAACACTTTGTACTACATCAAGTAGGTTGTCTTGCTCATTAAGGAAAATTAAATCGGTAAAGTGGGCTTTAAATAAAGCGAGTTTTAGCTCGGTTTGTTTGCCTTCAGTGGCAGCCCAAGTGAGTAAGCGATGTAAGTCAAAGCTATTGATCATGATGCGTTTACCGTCAAAATTAAAGGTAAAGCCTGCTTTTTCACCCATCTCTAAAATACGTTTGCGGTTTTCGTCGCCTTGCTCCTCGCTCAGGCCATATTTTTGTTGTAAATGCTCATTTAAATCTTGCCCTTCAATTGGCATATCTGGGTTTAACTCAAATGGCTTCCAGCTGATCTCAGCTGAAAATTCGTCACTTAATTGCGCTAATGCTGTTTCAAGGTTTTTATAACCAATAATGCACCAAGGACACATTACGTCTGAAACGATGTCGATTTTTAGCTTTTTCATGAGTGAGCCTATTTTTTACAGTGTGTACGGGTCTATATGCAGGCGCGAAGGGGTTAATTCAAGAGGGGGGATTTTCAATTTACAGAAATAAGTGCTTAAACTGCACGGTAAGCGTTTACCGTGCAGTCGTTATGATGGACTAGCTTAGTCAGCTAAACCAAAAGGGTCTTCGATGCTATGGGCAGGCTCAGTAAACCATTTTGGCCCTTTATCAGTCATATAGAAATGATCTTCTAAGCGAACGCCAAATTCATCAGGTATAACTAGCATAGGCTCATTACTAAAGCACATACCTGTTGCAAGTGGGGTTTTGTTGCCGCCGACTAAATAAGGCCATTCGTGAATATCTAAGCCAATACCGTGGCCTGTGCGGTGGGGGCAACCTGGCGTTTGATATTCAGGACCTAGCTCTTGCGCGGCTAAGTAACTACGCGCGGCGGCATCGACTGCTTCACAAGGCGCACCAATTTTTGCAGCGTTGAAGGCGGCGATTTGCGCGGCTTTTTCGTAATCCCAAAACTGGCGTTGGCGCTCTGTGGCCTCACCAAACACATAGGTGCGGGTAATATCTGATAAATAATCATGTACTTTACAGCCAGTATCAATCAGTACCATATCGCCTTTTTTAAGAATTTGCGGGTCTTTCACGCCATGTGGGAACGAGGTTGCAACGCCAAATAATACGATGCAAAAATAGTTACCTGGAGCACCTACTTTTTGGTGTGCTTGCTTGATAAACGCTTCAACTTCGCTCGTGCTGATTCCTTCGTGTAACATACTTGCAGTTGCTTGGTGAACCGCTAACGTCATATCCATAGCGCGTTGCATCAGTGCCAGCTCGTTGGCTGATTTATGCATTCGACAATGAGCGGTCACAGGTTGTGCATTGACTAGGTTTAAGCCAGTTTGTGCTTTGTTTATACCATCAAAAATAAAGAACTGTGCGCTTTCGTCAATGCCAACAGTGCCATTAGCCGCAATGCCCATTTCTGCGAGTATTTCAACAAATAAAGCATAAGGGTTTTGGTGCTCTTGCCAACCACGAATAGGGCCATCGATGACTTTAAAACCGTTTAGTGAGCCAATTTCAAAATACGGGGCAATGTATTGTACGTCGCCTTTAGCCGGTAATATTGCGCCTACCATACGCTCACTGGCATACCAACGCATACCGGTAAAGTAGGTTAAGTTAGTGCCTGCATTTAAGTAAATTGCATCAATACAATTGGCTTGCATGTAGGCTTGTGCTTTGGCAATACGCGCTAAATGCTCATCAGCCTGAATAGGCATTAAATCGCCCGTCATATCGCTTAGACCGGCGAGTGCTTGCTCTTTAGTTTGCGTACCAATTCCGAATGTTGTCATGGTGCTCTCCTTTATTTATATGCGGCTATTGTGCGTGTGGCTGTGCTTTACTGCAAGCGGGTTGCGTTGAAAAGCGACTCACACAATAAGGGTGTATATCTATTTGCGGCGGGTGGTTTAAACACAGTGCGGTTATTAGCTCTGCGGTTACGGCGCCTTGGGTTAATCCTAAGTGCTGGTGGCCAAAAGCAAAGTACAGGTTATCGTGGTTCGGGGCGCTACCAATAACGGGCAATGAATCCGGTAGCGATGGCCTACAGCCCATCCAGGTACTGTTAGCATGTAATGAAAAGGCTGATCTATTCAGTAATGCTTTAGCGTTGGGTAATAATGCTAATGCGCGTTTGTTATTCATTTTTCGTTTGGTGCCGGCAAATTCTACCGTGCCAGCAATGCGTAGGCCTTGGCTCATGGGAGTCATAATAAAGTGACGCTCGGCAGAGGCCACAGGGCGTGAAAGCCCGTAATTACTGGCTAGCATGCAATGGTAACCACGTTCAGTATCAAGCGGCACTTTGTAGCCTAAAGGTTTCAATAGTGTGTTACTCCATGCGCCTGCGGCGATGACTACTTTATTCGCTGTGACAATTTGATTTTGGCAACTGAGTGTATAACCTTGCTTTGCAGGCTGTATCGAGGTGATTTTTTGTTGGCAAAATTGGCCGCCCAACGCGCTAAATTGTTCTGCTAAGTTGAGGCAAAATAAATGCGGATCAACACTGTGAGCCACCTCTTTAAATAATAAAGCGTAGGTAATGGTTTTAGCTAAATTGGGCTCTAGTAGACGCACGTGTTCGCCATCAAGTAACTCCACCTCAATACCCTGATCAAGGTAGCTGCGCAGCATAGCGTTAATTTTACTAAGAGGGGTGGTCTCAAAAGTCAGTAAGCTGCCCTTTTTAGTTAGTAAGTGGCCTAAATTATACTCACTGAGTAAGCGCTCATAAGCGGGGATCGCTAGTTGGTTTAACGCCTTAAGTGCTTGTGTGTTAGTGCGATAAGTCTTGCTTGGCATGTTTTTAACAAATTGCCAAAACCAAGGTAGGGCTTTAAAGCCATAACGCCAATCAATCCGTAGCGGCCCTAATGGATTGAATAACATACCGGGTAGCTTCTTTAATAGTGAAGGGTGCGCAAGCGGAAACACTTGCTCAGTCGCAAAGTGTCCAGCATTGCCTTTAGAGCAGCCTTGCGCTAAACCATTTTCATCATACAAGGTGACTGCAAAACCTGCTCGTTGTAGTTGTAATGCGCTACAAATGCCAATAATACCAGCTCCTATAACGGCGACTTGCTGTTTATTTTTATCCGCCAAAATAATTTACCTCTTCTATAAAAGTAATACCAAACACTTGATTTGTAGGCGCGTATACATTGCATCTCACTTTAAACAGTGATTTATGAAAAAAATCCCGCTGTATTAAATCAGTAAATAAGCATTGTTTTTCAGTTTCTTAAGTAGTTATTCCCAATCCCAAAAGAGCCTCAGAAGATAAACCTTTTAACAAACTTTAAGGTGGGATATTGATTATTGTATACAATATACCTATGATATCAAGCCTAAACATCAATCAGGTAATTAAAATGACAGTAACTTGGCAAGGAGTCTGTGCAGCAGTAATGGCTCAGTTTAGTGCAGACGACTCCATTAACTTTGCAACAACAGCAAACATGAGCGATGAACTGATCAACAAAGCTGTTCACGGCATGATTGCACTGGCTATAGCAAGCCCTACTAACCTAACAAAATTAAAGTGGGCTAAGTGATGCGTAAAGGAAGTTTTTTTTGTATTGACGGCCATACTTGCGGCAACCCAGTTAGGCTTATAACCAGTGGTCACCCGCAATTGAGCGGGCAGAGCATGAGTGAGAAGCGCCAAGATTTTTTGCAAAATCACGATTGGATCCGCCAAGCACTGATGTTTGAACCTCGCGGTCACGACATGATGTCGGGCGGATTTTTATATCCACCGACCACGGAAGACGGCGATGCCGCTATTTTATTTGTTGAAACATCTGGGTGTTTGCCTATGTGCGGCCACGGCACAATGGGTATCGTTACGTTTGCTTTAGAGCATGGTTTGTTACAGGCAAAAGTGCCGGGAACTCTGCTGCTAGACACACCTGCTGGGCGTGTCCAGATCAACTATGAAATGAGTGATGGCAAAGTACAGTGGGTAAAAATTTATAATGTACCTGCGTATTTAGCACATAAGTCGATAGTTATTGAAGTGCCTGAATTGGGCGAGCTGATAGTAGATATCGCCTATGGCGGCAACTTCTACATTATTGTTGAACCGCAAGGTAATTATAAAGGCATTGAACATTTAACGGCTGGGCAAATTTTGCAATATAGCCCGCTAGTGCGTGATGCAATAAACGCCAAAATTAAATGTGTTCATCCGCTTGACTCAACCGTTCAAGGCGCAAGCCATGTTTTATGGACAGGCACCCCAAAAAATGCCAATTCAGACGCCGCAAATGCAGTTTTTTATGGTGATAAAGCCATTGATCGCTCGCCATGTGGAACAGGCACCAGCGCCCGTATGGCACAGCTATTTGCCAAAGGGCAGTTGGCTCAAGGGCAAAATTTTATTCACGAAAGTTATATTGGCAGCCAGTTTATTGGTTGCATTGAACACGTAACAGAGATCGCAGGCATAACAGCTATCTTACCAAGTATTCAAGGTTGGTCTAGGGTGACGGGCACAAGTGCTATCACCGTAGATGACGATGACCCATACGCATTTGGGTTTCAAGTAATTTAATGAGGAGCAAAGCATGACATTAACAGGACAAAGTTTAGTAGCAGGGCAATGGCTCGGTCACTCTGGAAATGGTGAATTTAACGCATTTTCCCCCGCCCGCAATGAACCACTCGCAACGCGCTTTTTTAACCTCAGCGCCACTGAGTTAGACAGTGCAATAGAAGCCGCACAATCGGCGTTTTATGAATATCGTAAAACCAGTTTTGCACAACGAGCAGATTTTTTAGAATGTATTGCTGATCATATTTTAGCGCTTGGTGATGAGTTACTTGAGCAAACACAGCAAGAAACCAACTTACCGCTGGCACGTTTGCAAGGTGAGCGTATGCGCACCGTAAATCAGCTTAAAGCCTTTGCTAATGCATTACGTGACAACCCTGAATCGCCACTGGGTTTAAAAATAGTGGATGAAGCAGATGCCACCAGAGCACCGTTACCAAAGCCGCACACTGAACTTAACTATTTACCGCTGGGGCCGGTGGCTGTATTTGGTGCATCTAATTTCCCTTACGCCTTTTCAACACTGGGCGGCGATACCGCCGCAGCCCTTGCAGCAGGCTGCCCAGTAATTGTAAAAAACCACACCGCGCACCCAGGAACGGGTGAGTTGATGGCACGTGTGGCGCTTGCAGCCATTAAAGAATGTGCAATGCCGTTAGGCGTGTTTGCAATGGTACAAAGTAAAGCCTACGACATATCGCATCAATTAGTGGCTGCGCCGGCAATAAAAGCGGTGGGGTTTACAGGCTCATTTAATGTGGCCAGCAAGCTGCAAGCAACAATTGCCAAGCGTGAAGAGCCGATACCATTTTATGGTGAGCTTGGCAGTATTAACCCACAAGTTATTTTACTCAATAAAGCCATTGAACATAGCAAAGAGATGGCACAATCACTTTGCCAGTCAATGCTGATGGGGAACGGGCAGTTTTGCACTAGCCCAGGGCTTTGGTTAGTACCAACCGGGTGTGACGAACTCGAAGCACATATAACAGCGTGTATTAATGATGCCCCATCAGACACTTTACTCACCCCTGGGATTGTTAAAACCTTTAAACACCAAATAGCAGAGCGAACTCAGCTTGATAAGCTTAGCGTGCTGGGTAAAGGCAAGCTGGAGCATGAATTTCATGCTAATGCACATGTATTTGCTTGTAATGCTGATGACTATTTAGCAATCTCAGCTTTGCAAGAAGAAGTGTTTGGCCCTGCTGCGTTAGTGGTGCGCTACGACAGTGAACAGCAGCTCATGACATTGATAAACCAATTACAAGGGCAGTTAACCGCCAGTATTCATGGCACTGAAGCTGATTTAAACAACGCCGATAGCCTTATCGAAGCGCTGCAATATAAAGTAGGTCGTTTGATAAAAAATCAGCTGCCAACAGGTGTTGAAGTGTGCGCTTCAATGAACCACGGTGGGCCGTTCCCAAGTTCAACCGATGTACGCAGTACCTCTGTGGGCGCAAATGCAATGTTACGTTTTATGCGACCAATTTGTTATCAAGCATAGGATTTATTGGGCGGGATATGCAAATTGTATATTCCCGCTTTCCCCCTTGTTTATATAGGGTACAGACAGATTCTCACTTGGCATATGAGTGAACTTGAGTATAATGTATGCTAAATGCAATGTAAGAGGATCACCATGGCTATCGAGCACAAAACCCGCACCCAGCTTGTTGCAGAAGCAATTCGCGCAAAAATTCTCTCTGGTGAAATTAAAGCAGGCGAGCCCTTACGTCAAGCTGCACTGGCAACAGAGATGAACGTAAGTCGTATTCCTGTACGTGAGGCACTTCTTCAGCTTGAAGCCGAAGGGCTTGTTAACTTTGAAGCGCACAAAGGAGCTACGGCAACAGAGCTTTCAGCATCACAAATTGATGAGATTTTTGATTTAAGAGCCTTACTTGAAGCAGAGCTATTAAGCCATTCAATAGACGGTTTAACAGATCAAGATTTAATCGACGCTGAGCTTATTTTAACTGAGCTTGAAAGCGCTATGGATGCGGGCGACACCCACCTTGCCACAGGCGATTTAAATAGTCGATTTCATGGTAAATTATATTCGCGCGCGCAACGGCCACAAACCCGTGAGCTGGTAGATATGTATAGTAAAAATTCAGAGCGCTACGTGCGCATGCATATTTTACTGGCTGGTGGTTTAACCACCGCACCCGAAGAGCACCGCACATTGTTAAATCACTGTCGCGCAAAAGACACTAAAAAAGCCTGTGACTTTTTGAAAAAGCATATCTTGGGCGCCAAAAACGACATTAAAAAGCTATTATTAAAAATCGAAGACGAAAAAAGGTAACCTTAATAAGTTGTTATTATAAATTTTAATGTGTGTTTACGCAGTTCAGGGTAATCACTCAAGAGTGTTTATCGGTATTCTTGGTAAAAGGCTGTTAGCTATCTGTCAGAAATTGCGAGTATCTATGAATAATGAATATCATTGGTGGGATCTGGAAGACTCTAGCTTCAAGGGTGTTTTATACGACTCGATAAATTGTTATTTCTTGCATGACTTGCCTTACAAAAACTGGGAAGAGTTTTCTGAAGCTGACCCACATATGGCTTATGCACAATTAACCTATGTCCGATTTAACATGCTTGAACAACAATTCATTGATTTGCGGGTTATCCCTAAAATGCTTGGGGTTGAAACTGTTCCAGTTAAATCCAGCGTTCAAGACATAAATAGATACGACTGGCTTAAATCTATCGTTGATTTGACTTTATTCCGTTTTTCCAGCTTGAGAGATATAGCCTTTCATTTTGTGAATGAAGTTTTGGAGCTAGGACTTTCTGATTTTCAGTTAAATATTAAGCAACTCAAAAAAGCTCTCAAAACAGAGTACCCTGAAATTCTAGAGGACTTAAAAACTCTTGATAAAACCGGTGAAGAATTGCGGACTGATCGTAATGACCGAGCACACAAGGGATTCAGTGAACTCTATACTGGCGATGATAAAATGTTCAAAAATATGTCGTGGATGGAAGGCAAAGTTATCGACAACACTGATTATGATTTGGTCGGTATTTATGAAAACTCCCGTGACAAAATTTGTGATCTAGTAGTTCAAGAAGTGCAGGTGGCATTAAGAGCTACAATCAATTTAGTTGATAATTGCTATGACCACTATCGTGATACACACCTTAGGTTATCATGCGGTTCTGCAATGGGAGTGTCGCAGCATTTCCCACTGCATTGTGAAAAAGATAGCTAACAAGCAATTTAAGAGTGATTCCCCACGCTTGGCAGTTTCAGTTTAGGGCTAGTTCAGTGTTTACGGTGTTCAATTTGAGCGTCGTGGTAGCGTGGCCCACACCTTAATTGGGGGTTGAGGCTGTAGAATTACTCTTTTTTTAAGAAAGACAGCCAGTTTTATGGGTTCCAAATGCATTACCTAATGCTTTAAAAACGCTTAGAGTTAATTACAGGAGCTCGTCTTTTAATTGAATTTGGCTGTTGGAGTTATACTACAGCCTCGTTAGGTGATTTACATGGATGGTTGGCAGTATCACGATATTGGTTTTGAATCCCAAACTAAAAAAATCAATGGTATTAATATTTGGAAGTATCCTTGGAACGACATGGACGAACCATCATTTGAAGTGCCTCATCCTCAATATCCAGATCAACGTCATAAAATCACACCTTACTTTATTAAAACTAAAGGTAAAACTCTTACATTTGCTGCGGGTGAAGTTAGTAATTGCGTTTGATGTATTTATGTTGCAGGATCAATTGCCTAATACATATGAGCCTTAACTCTGTCAATAGGCAATAGTGTTCTTTTTGACCGTTTTATAAATTGAAGGTCAATCAAAAATCAACTCTAATTCAATAAGCAAATTCGTTTACTTCGTATGCCGATGTGGCTGTTAAGCAAGTAGCTTACGGCAAACACATCTAGGGTGCGTTACGCAGTAATCTCTTATTGCGATCTTATCGCAGCCAGGTTTTTCCCATATCCTTTTGGACTTTCTGGGGCACTACGACTAAATAGATTTAGAAGGTAGAACGAAGCAGGATGCCAGAGCCGAGACATTCATCGGTTAACCTAATCATGGCAAGTAGCCTAGGCCTGTTTTGAATAAAATAAGATGTAACAATCTCAAAAATAGCCAATCTGTAAAGATAAAAACTCCGTAACAGCGGAGTTTTTGCTATTTGAATATTTTAAAACATCAGTCTAGTAAATCGAGGACCTCAAGTCGTTCTTTTGCTAGGGCATACCGTGTGTGCACGTCATCAATTTGCTGTTGGGTTAACTTCTTGCCAAAGGTGCGAAGCCCACCTGTTAGATCATTATGATGAATGCCAAAAGCAAACTTAAGGTATTCTAAAAGTAACGGCTGTGCATCAAGATAGGATATAGAGTTCATCGCTTGAGAGATTTTGTTTGCCTCGGCCCATTCTCCGTTATTTACATACTCTTGCATTGTAATACTCGCTTTTGGGAATATGCAGCCCACACCTGTAATGCCGCCACATGCGCCTGCGAGTCCTGCATGTACAGTAACGGTGTCAACACCGGCCAATACTTTTAAATTTTTGTTCTCTAACATCATTGTTTCAATAACTGACACATCGATAGTTGATATTTTAAGCGCAGTTACCTCTGGTAGAGCTGCAAGCCTTGTAAGCAGATCAGTTGAAAGCGCATGGTAGCCCGCTGCGTCAGGGTTGTTATAGGGCATTATTGTTATGCCGGCCTCTTTTGCCGCTGAGGCGCTAAGCGCGTAGTAAGCATACATCTGTTCATCACAAGGTGTTTCTTTGGTTTTTGGTGGCATTACCATAACGGTATCTACGCCGACCGTTGCGAGTTCTTTTACTATTTTGGCTAGTTCTTCTTTGGTTTCTGCCGCTGCGCCACTGATTAAAGGAACGTTGTGTTCTTTAGCAACACTTGAAAGGGCTTTTAGTAAAGAAAGGCGTTGCTCAGCACTTAGGTAGCTGTTTTCACCCAGCGTACCAGAGCCAACAAGTCCACCCATACGAGTACCCCCCTTTCCTTGCACTTTTAAAATATCTGCAGCGTATTTTTTTGTTGTATCAAGGTCTATTTCCAGGGCTCCGGACTCTGACTCTTTTAGCCATGTAAATACGGCCGGCATAACTGTATATCGCCAATCTTTACTGTTCGTTTGCATCATATTTCCTCTTATAAATACATATTGTATACATTATACATTTAGATTGTATCAGCTAAATTGCTTTCGGCAAGGCCGGAATAAAAATAAACTAAACCCTGTATTAATTACTTTGCTCACTTCTGTTACTTTTTAGGTGTTCAGTGTGAGTTTGCAAGCAATTGATTATAAATATTGTTTTTGAATAAGTTTGACATGAACCATCTTGTTTTTTAATTTTACGTAAATTAAATGTATATTACATATTGTATACAATATGTAATGGGTGTATATTTTTTACGTCAAGGTTAGCCTGGCAACAAAAAATCAACAGGATCAAAGGAACATTTCATGTTTACGAATAATAAAAAGCAAACTCGGGGAGTGGGTGTTAAAACCCTACTGGCAACAGCTGTTACAGCTGCATTAATAATGACACCAGCTGCGCAGGCCGTAGATGGTAGTAGTATTGTAAAAGGTCATATTGTTGCACACTCTGGTAATGATTTGATTGGCGCAACAATTACACTTAAACACAAGAGTAAAGGGCTTGTTTACACTATTACGAGTAATGCTGAAGGCGATTACTTATTACGTAATGTACCGGTGGGTATGTACGATGTAACGATTGTAAAAGATGGCTATCAAACACTAATTGAAGAAGATGTAGCAGTGACCATTGGTCAATCAATCATTCTCGATGTACAACTTTATAAAGCTGGTACTGATATAGAGCGTATCGCGGTAACAGGTTCGGCAATTCGTCGTGTAGATATGGCTTCCTCTACCTCCGGTTTAACGTTTAGTGATGCTGAGCTTAAAGCAATGCCGGTTAATACAGGCTTTGAGAGCATTGCTTTACTTGCGCCAGGTACCGCTGCACCTGGTGGCTCTAATTTTAAAGGCGCATCAAGTTTTGGTGGTTCATCGGCTGCTGAAAATGGCTACTATTTTAATGGCTTAAATGTAACGAGTATTCGTACTGGTTTAGGTTCCATTCGCCTTCCTTGGGAAGCTATATCCCAAACTCAAGTTAAAACCGGTGGTGTAAGCCCTGAATTTGGTGGTGCATTAGGCGGCATTGTAAACGCTGTGTCTAAATCGGGCGATAACGACTTTAAATTCGGTGCAGAGGTGCGCTGGGATCCTGATGGCCTTCGTAGTCAACATGATTCAATATTTCAAGATAGTGGGACAATAAACACTAATACACAGCAAAGCAGTTACGACTTTAAAGAAGTACAGCTATGGGCAAGTGGTGCAATTATTGAAGATACCCTGTTCTTTTATGGTTTATTTGCACCACGCAGAGAAGAGTCTAATAGCGCAGGGCAAACCACTTTTTCTGATTTTGAGCGTGATGAAGACCGTTGGTTCACCAAAGTGGATTGGTTTATTAATGAAGATCACTCTATTGGTTTCTCTGCAATGAACAATAAACGTACTTGGACTGATAAAACGTTTGCGTATAGTTGGCAAGATAATGTGGTAGGTGATCAACAAGGTGTCGATGCACCAGGCGAAGATGGCGGCAATGTATACAGTATTAACTACAATGGCTACCTCACAGATACTTTTTCAGTGTCAGCCGTTGTTGGTCGTGTTACTGAAAATGTTGAGAACGTTGTAGCATCACCTAATCCCGGCGTGTGGGATGAACGTGACGGTTTTGTAACTCTAAGCCAGCATACAAATTCCGGTATAACGGAAGAAGAGTATATTCGTGACCAAGCCAGAATTGATTTTAACTGGGACTTGGATATGCATTCAATTCAATTTGGTATTGATTACACCAATGTGAAGGTTGATTATTTTGAAGGCCAAAATGGTATTGGGGATGCACAAGGCTGGTGGACTATAAAAACTGCTGGTGAAAATGATATATCAAGTGCTGCGCTGGGGAGTGACTTTATCGAAAGGCGGGTTCGTAGCCGTGAGGTCGATTCAGATACAACTTCACTGGCGTTTTATATTAATGACTCATGGCAAGCAACTGATAATTTAGTCCTTAATATGGGTTTGCGTTATAGCCAGTTTGAAAATACGGTGACAGATGGCCGAGCATTTGTTGATATTGATAATCAAATAGCGCCACGCTTACAGGCTATTTATGATGTATCGGGTGACGGTAGCGCTAAAATATTTGCCACTTACGGGCGCTATTTTCAGCCAGTATCTGCGAACATGAATATCACTCAAGGCTCTGCATCAATTGAATGGTTTGAGTATTTTGAATTAGATCAATTAGAAGGCAATGGCTCGCCTACTTTATTAGCTGACGGCTCACCTAGCAGAGGTGATATGTTACGAGATAGACGCTGGCGCCAGCGTGGTATTACTGAACCTGGGTTAATTGCCTCGTCTTCTTTAAAACCAATGTACAGCGATGAGTTCACAATAGGGTATCAACAAGAAGTTTTTGATTCTATGTCTGCCGGCGTACGTGCTATTTACCGCGACCTTGGGCGCAGTGTTGAAGACACGGATGTAGGCCCTATACTTGCCAAGAAACTTGCCGAAATGGGGATCACCGATAACGTAGGGCAGGGTTCATATTATGTGCTTAATAATCCTGGTGAAGCGATTCAAATGTCGTATGACTTTGATGGTGATGGAGAAATAGATAACGTTAATTTAAGTGCTGATGAGCTTGCACTTGCCGAAGCACAACGCAAATATTTGGCCCTTGAGTTTACCTTAGATGGCAATGTAACCGATGACTTGCGTATCAATACTTCATATACATGGTCACATAGCTACGGTAATACGGAAGGTTTAGTTAAAACGGATAACGACCAAGCAGATCCTGGTTGGACGACCTCTTACGACTATGGCGATTTGATGGATCATGGCTATGGTAATTTACCAAATGACCACCGCCACGCAATCAAATTTAGTGGCGCGTATAATATTACCGATTCACTGACTGTAGGTTTAGTTGCGCGAACTACATCGGGTCGTCCAAAGAGCTACTTCTCAGTTCACCCTGAAGGTGTTGATAGCTGCGAGCAAGGAAGCCCGTGGGATGCATGTGTGAGTAAATACTATGACCAAGCATCGCACTATGATGAAAATGGTAACCCGGCACCACGCGGAAGCAAAGGTAACTTACCGTGGTTAACTAATGTGGATATGTCACTGACTTATTATACTGACTTTTTTGGCTCTGACATGACCTTAAAAGGCACGGTATATAACTTATTCGATGGAGATAGCGCGGTATCGATAAACGAGGAGCGAGCTCAATATGGCGATAATGGCTTAGAGCTCAACCCAGATTATGGTTTAGTAACTGGCCGCCAAGGTGCTCGATATGTATCGTTAACCGCACGTATAGAATTTTAAGTTCCCTGGTAAGTGGCTGTAAAATGTCGTTTTAGTAAATAGTATCTAACAAGCGAAAACTAAAACTGACAAAATGTTTAAGCACATTCTCATTAAGAGTAACACAGCCTTGATGCTGAGTAGGTAACTGCTCAGCATTTTTTATTAAAGTTATTGCACTAAAAAATATTGAGATATATTGTATACAAAAGTGAAGGAGTTAATTATGACCCAGACTTTATTTTCCCATTGGCAGCAGCCTAATAATGATTGGTTACAAATACATACTTTAGAGATGCACACTGGTGGTGAACCATTGCGTATTATAGTTGATGGCTTTGAGCAACTTACAGGTGATACGATGCTTGAAAAGCGTGCCGATTGTTTAGCGCGTTTTGATTATTTACGAAAAGCATTGATGTTTGAACCTCGTGGTCATGCCGATATGTATGGCGCAGTGATCACTTGTGCTGTGCGCTCAGATAGCCATTTTGGCGTACTTTTTTTACATAATGAAGGTTATAGCACCATGTGCGGGCATGCGATTATTGCACTGGCTACCGCTGCAAAAGATTGCGCACTTGTTGACTTTAAAGATGGCTATAATGAACTAAGAATAGACACTCCAGCTGGGCTTATAAAAGCGTATGTTGAACTTAACAATAATCAGTTACAGCAAGTATATTTTGATAATGTCGCCAGTTTTGTTGATAAATTAGACGTTAAAATAAGCTTGCCGATGTGTGGTTCGGTTAGCTGTGATATAGCGTTTGGCGGTGCATACTACGCATTTGTTGATGCAGATACTCTTAATTTAAGCTTAGCACCTGACAATCATGGACATATAATTAGCCTTGGGAAAGCCATTAAACAGCAAGTGACTAATCAATATCAGCCAACGCACCCAACCGATCAGGCACTGGGTTTTTTATATGGGGTTATTTTTTACTCCAATAGCCAGTTATCACAAATTAACCACTTTAGCCGTCATGTGTGTGTATTTGCCGAAGGTGAACTTGATCGAAGCCCTACAGGCACGGGCGTAAGCGCTCGTGCTGCATTAGCTTTTGCCAAAGGCGAATTAGCGGTAGGACAAAGTGTAAATATTGAGAGCATTTTAGGCTCAGCATTTAATGTAATGGTTAAGCAAACATGTGAGGTTAAAGCACGGTCTGCGATTATTCCTCGTGTTACGGGTACAGCCTTTGTGACGGGTAAACATACCTTTTTAATTGATCCAACAGATCCCCTAAAACAAGGATTTATTTTTCGATGAATAATCATTTTTTAGTACGCCAACAATTACTAAAACAACGTATGGCAGAGCAAAACTTAACGGCGTTATTAGTGTTAGGGCATGAGAATATTCGCTACTTGAGCGGGTTTAGTGGTAATGCCGCGTATGCAATTGTGACGCAAGCTAGCTGCATACTTATTACTGATTATCGTTACTTTGAGCGCGCACAATCTGAGTGCCAAGGGTTTGAAGTGATCAGCCGCGACCGTGATAGCGAAAGTTTAGGCTGTTGTATTAACCGTTTTTTACCTGCTAACAGCCATTTAGGTTTTGATGCGGCATTTATTAATGTGGCATTGTGGCAGCAAATTGCTAGTGATTTGAGTGGTCACACATTAATGCCAATTCAAGGAGTAATTGAACGTCAGCGCATGATCAAAAATGACTGGGAAGTAGCACAAATAAAAGCTGCGGCTGCGATTGCGGATGAAGCACTTGCACACACTATTCCATATTTTAAAGTAGGTGTAAGCGAACGTGATTTAGCCTTAGAGCTAGAGTTTAGAATGCAAAAATTAGGCTCTGAAGGAATGTCGTTTGCAACGATTTTAATGTTCGCAGAGCGTACCTCGCTGCCCCATGGTAGCCCCAGTGATAGAACACTTAAAGAAGGCGACTTTATTACTCTAGACTTTGGCGCTGTTGTTAATGGCTATCGCTCAGACATGACGCGTAGTTATGTATTAGGTAAAGCGTCAAACAAACAAGTTCAAATTTACAATGCAGTAGCGACGGCGCAACAAGCTGCTATTAATTTAATTAAGCCTGGCGTTGATTGCATTGATTTACAAAATGCATCACAACAAGTATTGGATAGCTCTGGTTTTGGAAAATGGGCAGGACAAGGGCTTGGCCACGGTTTAGGGCTATTTTTACACGAGCAGCCGTTTATCAATAGCAACGTTAAGCACGTATTAGAAGTGGGCAATGTGATCACCATAGAGCCAGGTATTTATATCTCTGAATATGGCGGGGTGCGTTTAGAGGAGGACATCTTGATCACCAACACGGGTTATGAAATTTTAACTCACGCACCTAAACCATTCGAACTGGAGTTATAAAATGCAAGTTATTGATAAAAAACACATTGATAACGCCCTTGATTTTGACTCGTTAATCACTGCTATGCAGCAAGGTTTTGCCCTCGATTTTACTATGCCAAAGCGTAACGTCTATGAGTTAGATAGCAACAGCGGTAGCCGGGATGCGTTTGCTGTGTTACCTGCATGGAATGAACAAGTGATTGGCGTAAAAGCATTTACTTATTTTCCTAATAATGGCGAGGCGGGCTTTGATTCTTTGTATTCTAAAATAATGTTGTTTTCGCGCGAGCACGGCGAACCGTTGGCACTGGTAGATGGCACGAGTATTACTTTATGGCGTACGGCAAGCGTATCGGCGCTTGCGAGTCGTTATTTATCCCGAGAGAACAGTAATCATTTAGTATTTTTTGGCAGTGGTAACTTAGCCGAGTATATGGTGCGTGCGCATTTGGCTGTTCGTAATTTTAAACGAGTAACGCTGGTGGCGCGTAATCATTTAAAAGTAGTCGCCCTGCAAAGTTGTTTAGAGCAGTTATATCCTGATGTTGAGTTTGTCATTGGGCAAAGTACGCAAGAAGTAATTTACAGTGCTGACGTGATCAGCTGCGCGACCGGCTCTCAAGTGCCATTATTTGATGGCAACTGGTTAAAATCAGGCACGCATGTTGACCTAATCGGTAATCATCAGAGTGACCATCGCGAATGCGACACCGCCACAATTACTCGTAGCCGCGTTTATGTTGATAGTAAAACCAATGTATTAGGAGAAGCAGGTGAATTATTAATACCAATAAGTGAAGGTGTATTTTGCGAGCAAAGCGTATGTGCTGAATTAGCTGATTTAGCGAAGGTAAATACCGTAGCCCGTTTTAACGAAACGGATATAACGGTATTTAAATCAGTTGGTACAGCACTGAGTGACTTGATTGCTGCAAATCAAGTTTATCAATCTCTACAGAACTAATAGATAATTTGTGGTGAGTTTTTAATGTGTGTGCTGTGTGTCTGTTTTAGTTTTATAAGGTAAGTGAAAGATGAATACTGTGCTATTGATATTGGGTGTGTGTTTTATTTTTGCAGGGTTACTGCCTCTTTTTAGGTGGTTAAAGTGTAAAATAAGCAAACATCACTGGCGCGTGTGTGTGATTGATAACATCACTAATGCGGTTAATACTCGTATTGGTGCTCATGAACTATTGCCGTCACAGTCAATGTTAGTTAGCTTTAGATTTAACAATCATTTGTATAGCGTATTGGT
Organism: Pseudoalteromonas sp. SG43-7; assembly: GCF_014164295.1. NCBI lineage: Bacteria > Pseudomonadati > Pseudomonadota > Gammaproteobacteria > Alteromonadales > Pseudoalteromonadaceae > Pseudoalteromonas > Pseudoalteromonas sp. SG43-7. The sequence goes on along the minus strand of NZ_JACJEY010000002.1, from coordinate 116,408 downwards.
CAGTCACGACAACACCCTGCTCACACGATTCAAACAAGGCGAGCCTTGCAGTGTATTGGTTGATAAAAATAACCCGCAAAAGGTTTATAACAACTCACAACTATGGCAAAGCTATGCATTAGTTTGGTTGGTTAGCGGTCTAAGTTTGTGCGTGGGGAGCTATTTTTTAACGTGAGGTAAACGAGCATGCTTGGTATGCAACTCACTTATATTGTTTAGTTTTTAGTTATAAAAAAAGGGGGCCAGCCCCTTGTTAAATAGTATGTTATTTAGGTTGGAAGGTTGAGTAACTATTTATTAGGTTGCGATAATCTGGAATGTGGTTTGAGAATAGAGTCCCCAGTCCTTCCACATCATTGCGCCAGTCTCTATGTAATTCGCAAGCTGCGCCAAACCAGGTCATAAGTTGTGCGCCAGCAGCTGACATGCGATCCCAAGCTGCATCACGAGTCATTACATTAAAGGTGCCTGAAGCATCAGTGATCACGAATACATCAAAACCCTCTGCTAAAGCGGATAAAGCTGGGAATGCAACGCATACTTCAGTTACTACTCCAGCAATAATGATTTGTTTTTTTCCTGTAGCTTTAATAGCGGCAACAAACTCTTCATTATCCCATGCGTTAATTTGTCCAGGCCGAGCAATGTAGGGCGAATCTGGAAACATTTCTTTTAACTCAGGTACTAGCGGGCCGTTGGGGCCCTCTTCAAAGCTGGTGGTTAAGATTGTTGGCATCGCAAAGTATTTTGCACAGTCTGCCAATGCGAGTAAGTTAAAAGACATCCACTACTTTTAAAAATTAAAATGACACCTAACTTCAATACAGTTACAAGAGTTTTTATGTGTCTAATGATATTAAAAAACTCTTCTCAGAATAGTAAATGTTCATTTTTGGGCGAGTATAGCAAATAACTGGCAGCATAAGCTTCAGCCTTGAGCTGATAAAAAGTAAAAAGTTGTTTTATATGGTATTACGCTAATAGTTTTTCGCAATTTTTGAGGTTACTTCGTCGTTTAAAGTGTTGGTGTTCACAATACCGGTCAATTGCATCTGGTTTACCAACTGCACCATGAAAGACTTTAGTAAACCTACTGGTGATTTTTAGCCAGTTTTCAGGGCATATGTTTAGTTGCTCTAGTAGCGGTGGCAAAGAATGATCTATATAACCTGTTTTATCTGTTTTTATGCAGCGCCCTGTTTTATCAACAAGGTTTAGGTAAGAGTTCAGTTCAAAAGGCAAACCATTTACAGTGTGTTTTGTTGTTAAACCTGCAAAGCGAAATAAGGACCTAGGTTGTTTGGCATTTTGTGCTGCTGCAATACGTTTTTTAATACTTGTATAATTTGAGTTTTCAGGTGATGAAGCGGTTCCAGCACGGATTGGGTTTAGATCGACATAGGCCATACAAGCCACTAGTGCTGACTCATCAAGTAAAGCTTGAGATTTAAAGCGTCCCTCCCAAAATCTACCTTTACAATTATCTTCTTTATTAGCTTTGCGAGCAATGTACTCATTAAGTGATCGCATAAACCAGCTAATGTCCATTAGCCTTGAACGATATTCTCCAATGCTAGACTTTACTAATTGCAGTTCGACAGAAGAGAGTACCTCATTTTTCACAAAGCGTTGAGTTAATAAAGTACCTTTAAATGCTTTGTGCCAGCGTAAAGCAATGGCTTTATCATTTAGGCGGTTAGCTTTATTATTATCTACATGAAGGATGATATGTGTATGATTACTCATCACAGCATAGGCGCATACATCAATACAAAATATTGAAGCGAGCATTATAATTTTATCTTCAACCCATTTTCTGCGGTGCTCATACGATTGGCCCGTATGCTTGTCTATGCCACATAAATAAGCTTTTCTTACGCAACGAGATATACAGTGATAGTAGCGAGTATCACTTAGGCTAATTTGTCTTTTTCGAGCGATTGCCATAAAACCTCCAATGTTGTGTTTCTATAAAAATACTAGTCACTTTATATAGGACTGCAACTTTATGATGGGTTTGAATTGGAATCAGTTGTTGAATTTAGATTTAAGTGGGTGTCATGTAAGTTTTTTATCATTATGCGACTTGTAATGAGGTGTAATGTTTTATTTCATGTCGACGTTTACGCTTATAGGGCTGTTAATCCTAGCAGCATAAACGTCACAGGAACTCGACAATGATTACTTCAAAACTTTTATTTGTGGTTTTACTTGGTACGGCATCGATTGCGCATGCTGGTACGCAGTACACAACACAACCTGCAAGCAATATTACGACAACAACGGCGCAGTTAAATGGTTATTCGGCATCTACTATTGGCTTAAGTGGTGAAATAATTGATTATGGTGAAACCACAAACTATGGCTTTAGTGTTTTAGTCACACCCGCAGGAGTTAATGGCCCTGTGAGTGCGCAAGTAGCTAATTTAGAGTGTGGAACGCAGTATCATTTTCGGTTTCATGGTGATCCAAAACCGCCCAGATCAACACTGCAAGGTGAAGATCTCACTTTTACCACGCTACCATGTAACCCCACTATATTAAACAATATCTCCCTAGAAACAGGTGGCCAATATTACCTTGTGGCTGAGAATAATGGGGGGGATACAGTGAATGCAAATCGTCTTGCAATTGGTCCATGGGAGCAATTTAATTTAATTGATATTAATGGCGGTGATTTGCTAAGTGGTGATGAAATACATATCCAAACAACATCTGGATACTATTTTGTGGCAGAGCAAGGTGGTGGGGCTGCACTTAATGCAAACCGAACTGCGGCATCCATATGGGAAACGTTCACTATAGAATTACCAAATAACCCTGGTGCATTAATTCAAAATGGTGACAACATCGCGCTTAAATCGATTAATGGTTATTACGTACAAGCGGTCAATAATGGTGGTTTTGGAACCAATGTTCTGCCTACAGTTATAGGTTGTAATGCAATGTATCCTTGCTCATTAGAAATGTTTAAAATAATATTTTAAGTGTGGGTCGCAATTACCAAAACAGTCTATTGTAAGGTAGTTGCGACTTTCAATATAATACGTTGCACTTGCTGCTGAGGTTTACTCCATAGCGCAGTGTTAACAACCATATCAAAGTATGATATTTAATTATTCAAAGTATATATGACACTCTTAACAATCATTTTCAAAGCTCAGCTGCTCTATTTAACGAGGTTTTTTAGCATAGGGTAGACGCGTTATAGCGTGTGTTTTGTGATAACTATCTAAGCCGCTAATGGTGACGGTGTTGATTGACTCTAAATCGATAAAACCATCCTCTAAAATTGCTGAGTCTTCAACATGTAAGTCTATAATCTCACCGATTACTAACTCAGTGCCATTTACGGCAAGGTGTTGATGTTCAACAAATTTAACTGCATACTTTAAACGGCTTTGAGCAACAAACGGAGCCGAAAAATTAGCCAGATACTCGGTTGTAAGGCCTGTAGCATCAAATTCAGATTCATTTTTATCGTAACGGGCAGAAGTCTGGTGAGCTTGTTCCACAATCTCGCTATTCACTTGGTTAATAGTGTAAACACCGGTTGCTAAAATATTCTCGAAAGTATGACGAGGTACACTATGTGGGCGCATAATCATACCTACAAGCGGTGGATGCGCGCCAAGGTGAATAACCGAACTTACAATTGCTAAGTTGGTGTTGCCTGCACTATCTTGAGTACCAATTAAGTTGGCACTTTTAAAACCAGATAGTGAGTTTATTAAATGCGTACGGTAGTGTTTATCTAACTGACTAATGGCGTCTGTTGTAAAGTGCATGGTTTATCCTTACCAGTGTATGTGCTCACCTTGCCAATCAATGTAGGCGGGTTGACCTACCTCAGTGAGCTGTTCAGGTTGTTGTAAAAGAGTATAAAGTTGTGATGCTACAAACTCAGGTGTAAAGAGCTTACCTGCGGGTACATTTTTTTGAAACGGCTTAGATAAATTAGTATCTGTTGTGCCCGGATGAAAAAGAATTAAACGGGTTTGTTTTGCGCGTCGTTGCAGTTCAATAGCTGCTGTTTTGAATAACATATTAAGTGCTGCTTTTGAGGCGCGGTAGCTGTACCAGCCGCCTAAGTTATTGTCTGTAATACTACCTACTCGCGCACTTAAGGCCGTTATGGTACAAGGTATTTTGTGGCTAAGTAGCGGCGCTATTGCTTGCAGGCACAAAATAGGAGTCAATGTATTGGTGTTGAGTAAGGTATTGAAATAATGCTCATCGATATCGTCGAGTTTTTTTTCAGGCATAGATTGCGCATAATGTAGCTGGCCGTTAAAAATAACTACCTGAGTTGGGTTTATTGCGCGCTCTTTAAGTAAGTTTGTTAATTCACTTAAGCGTGCTTTGGAATAGTCACAAACAAACTGCTCAACAGCAATACCGACAGCGGATGTGTCAATACAGCTGCGACTTACACAAAAAACCATAGCCTGTGGATCGTGTTTGGCAATTTCTTTTAGATACGCATTTGCAATTTCACTACTTGCACCGAAAATAATATAAGCGTTAGTCATTATTTTATCCCACAACTTGATTTACAGAAAATGCGTGTGATCTGTCTGCGGTATTTAGCAAACAGGCGATAACCTAGATCGGCAATAAAGCGTATTATGGGCAATTGTAGCAGCTTTAGCCATGAATGACGGCCAACAGTTTGCCATGCTTCAAATGTGACATCTAATCCGTAAATCATTTCACCGTTATCACGCTGGCCATGCAAAAACGCCATGGCATCGTGGCGTTTTATGTTTTTAAAGCGCTGCTCAAAATCATCTTTATTTATATCTTCGAGTATTATTTTGTTGTGTGTGTCAGCACGCTTAAGTGAATCCATTTCTTTAACACAAAGCGGGCAATTACCATCGTAAAAAATAATCATAGTTACTCAAAATTCATCGATTCATTATGTCTTGTTACGAAATAGAATAAGCCTTGGATCTGTTAAATTATCCATTTGGATGATATTAATAGAGTCTTACAAATATAAAGGTAAGCAAAGTGTCGATTTTTTACCGCATTTTACACTCCACACTTAAAAATTGAACACGGCTTATTATTAGTACCTTTATGGTATAAACATCAACAATGGAGTATCAGGAATGAGTGAACAATATGCCGCCTTGCGTGGGAACGTTAATTTATTGGGGCAATTATTAGGCCAAACAATCAAAGACGCCCAAGGACAAGCGATTTTAGATAAAGTAGAAGAAATTCGAGCTTTAGCTAAGTCATCCCGCACAGGAAACGAGCAAGACCGCCATACCTTAATTAATGTTCTGCATGCTTTAACCGATGAAGAGTTACTGCCAGTGGCACGTGCTTTTAATCACTTTTTGAATCTAGCCAATGTTGCAGAGCAGTTTCATACTATTTCTCGTTTTAATGACGTGGGTTTTTGTCAGCTAAGCCCGTTAACACAAACTTTAAAAGCATTAGCTAGCCACGCACAGCAGGGTAAAATAAATCCCAATGAAATCGCAGAAAGTTTAGCTAAACTGCATATCAATTTAGTTTTAACTGCACACCCAACTGAAGTAACTCGCCGTACAATTATTAACAAACACGTTGAATTAAGTGATTGTTTAGCAGCTCTTGAGCGTACCGATAACCTGCCTTATGAGCGTGAAAATATATTAAACCGTATCGCACAGTTGATCAGCCAAGCATGGCATACAGACGACATCCGTCGTTCACGTCCAACCCCAATTGATGAAGCAAAATGGGGTTTTGCAGTTATCGAAAATAGCCTTTGGCACGCCGTTCCGCGTTTTTTACGAGACTTTAATAAAGAAGTAAAAGAGCACCTTGATTTAGAGTTACCAAACGATTACAGCCCCGTTGAATTTACCTCATGGATGGGGGGCGATCGCGATGGCAATCCATTTGTAACAGCATTAGTGACGCAGCAAGTGCTGGATCATGGGCGCTGGATGGCACTGGATTTATACAGTCGCGATATCGACACTTTAAGCACTGAGCTTTCTATGTCACAAGCCAGTGATGAGCTAGTCGAGCTCGCTGGACAAGATTTTGAACCGTATCGTGCGGTATTAAAAGTACTCAAAGCGCAAGTGAGTGAAACCGTTGCTCATCTTGGCGCTAAAATTATGAATAAGCGCACCGATGCACAAGACATCGTCACTGACATTGAGCAGTTAAAGCAGCCGCTTGAGGCATGCTACCGTTCTTTGCTTAAGAGTAACATTGCGGTGGTAGCCAATGGCTTATTATTAGATGTGTTACGTCGTATTAATAGCTTTGGTATTCGTTTAGCTAAACTAGATGTGCGCCAAGACTCATCACGCCACAGTCAGGTATTTTCAGAGCTCACTCGTTATTTAGGTTTAGGTGATTACGACCAATGGCAAGAAGAAGATAAGCAGGCATTTTTATTAGCCGAGCTTAACTCTCGTCGCCCGCTTATTCCTAAACATTGGCAACCAAGCGCTGATGTAAAAGAAGTCCTCGACACCTTTGATGTAATCGCCAAGCAAGATGCGTCGACGTTTGGTTTATATATTATTTCAATGGCACGCACAGCCTCTGATGTATTAGCAGTACAACTGCTATTAAAAGAAAGTGGTTGTAGTTTTAAACTGCCTGTTGCGCCATTATTTGAAACCTTAGATGACTTAAATGCAGGCAGCGATGTTATTACTCAATTGCTAGATAATAACTGGTATCGAGGCCAAGCTGAGGGCATACAGAATGTTATGATAGGTTACTCAGATTCAGCCAAAGATGCTGGGATGATGGCTGCCGGGTGGGCGCAATACGAGGCAATGGATAAGCTTGTACAATTGGCAGAGCAACGTGGTATTGAGCTGATATTATTCCATGGCCGTGGTGGTACTGTTGGCCGTGGTGGCGCACCTGCTGCGCAAGCCTTGCGTTCACAGCCACCAGGTTCACTCAAAGGTGGCCTGCGTGTTACCGAACAAGGGGAGATGATCCGCTTTAAATTTGGCCTACCTAATGTGGCGCTGGAAAGTCTAAACATCTATGCCGGTGCTGTGCTTGAAAGTAATTTGTTACCACCACCAGAGCCAAAAGATGAATGGCGTGATGTAATGGCGTTGATCAGTGAAAAGTCATGTGAGCATTACCGTAATGTAGTGCGTTTTGATGAAGACTTTGTGCCGTACTTTAGAATGGCAACACCAGAGCAGGAACTATCAAAATTACCGCTTGGTTCGCGTCCAGCAAAGCGTAATCCCAATGGTGGTGTTGAAAGCCTGCGAGCTATTCCGTGGATTTTTGCTTGGAGTCAAAATCGCTTAATGCTACCAGCATGGCTTGGGGCACTAACTGGTTTACAAGCTGCACTTGAAAAACACGGCATAGACACCCTTAATGAGATGAGTCAACGCTGGCCGTTTTTCAGAGCCCGTCTAGAAATGCTTGAAATGGTATTCAGTAAAGCGGACTGTTGGTTAAGTGCGCATTACGACGACGCTTTAGTTGAAGAGCAATACAAACCACTAGGTGAAAAACTGCGTAAAGAGCTCAAGCAGGCTATTTCACTGGTACAATCGTTAAGTCCACAGCAAAGTTTGCTTGCCGATCAACCTTGGATAAAAGAGTCTATTGGTTTGCGCAACCCGTATACGGATCCATTGAATGTGCTTCAAGTTGAGTTGTTAAAACGTTCGCGCGAAGCGGCAGAAGGCAGCTCTGGTGACATTGATAACGCGTTAATGATTACTATGACTGGGATTGCTGCAGGTATGCGTAATACCGGTTGATTATCCAATAATTAAGTGTGGACTTCTTTGCTGTGTTTAGCAGCGAGAGGTCCATTAATTAGTTAATTGAGCACTAACAGTGCGCTGTGCTGGTAAGGTTCGGCGCATATATTACCAAGTAAGTTATATTTATCCGCATTAAACATCTTATTTAATCTTAGTTCAGCTTAGATGTATTGAATACAGTTACTTCCTATCGTTAAGCTGTTTCAGGTTATAACTTAGTTACAACAAGGTATTTTTTGGTATCATTTTAGCAAAAAAAACCATCCTTTATTCTGTATTAACGCTCTGGTCAGACCTGATTTGCTACTAGATATTGACTGTCTGTTTTTTTTATCTAGAATGTCGGTTGTTTTGTCATTTTATGGCAATTGTACTAATAATCGAGTAGTAATTATGTCAAATGTGTCTACTTGCATCACGTATGATGCATCTACGTCATTAATAATGATGACGCTTAGAGGGACGGCAAGTGCACAGGATGTGATGAACTTTTATCAAATTGCGCAGCAGTATGTATCTATTTACGGCAGTAATAAATTACTCGTTGATGTGTCTGAATTAACGCATAAATTTCCGGCAAGTGAACTGCTGACTATTATGCCAGCAGTATCTCAGTGGTTAGCTAGTTGCTTTATTGCTCGCGTCGTTAGTTTTGATGGTTTTATGCACGATTTGTTTTTGCAAAAAGCACAGCGCTTTGATATAAAAGCAGAAAATTTTGATTGTTTTAACAGCGCGAAAAATTGGTTAGTAAATCAACCTAGCATTTAAGCGTTGAACCTTCTAAACTAGTTAGCCATTAAATCATAAAACTAGTCTATGTCTTCATTAACGCCTACAGTAAGTACTCAAACTAGCTGCGTTTTTAGCTTCAGTGAAAAACAACAGCAGCAGTTATATCTTCACGTAAAACAGCACAAGGGTATTTTAAATACCGCTGATATCACAGCTTTGTGCGCGCAATATAAGCAACCTGTCGAGGTTATACTGCGTGCCTGTTTACCTATTGCTGCAAAATTTGCAGTTGTGCCTATTTCACATTTTTTTGTTGGGGCAATTGTAGTTGGCTACGATAAACACGGTGAGCAACATTTTTATTTTGGGGCGAATGTTGAATTTGCACAACAAGCATTAAGCTTAGTGGTTCATGCTGAGCAATCGGCAATTAATAACGCTTGGCTCAATGGCGCGAAAAAAATAGCTAAAATTGCTATCAGTGATGCGCCATGTGGTTATTGTCGTCAATTTATGAATGAGTTGGCTGATGCGCAGAGCTTTGATATTTTATTACCGCAGCAGCAATTCAAGCTGGCTGATTTACTCCCTCACTCATTTGGTCCGCAAGATTTAGGTAATTCTTATAGCTTGTTTAACCCCGCTCCACAACAGCATGAATTTGTTGTAACTGATGAACTGGATAAAACGTTGTTAAGTTATGCGTTGGCTGCATATGTACCTTACTCTGAAAATTACAGCGCAGTGAAAATTAGTACTTTCGAAAATGGTAATTTTTATGGTTGTTATGCGGAAAATGCCGCGTATAGCCCGAGCTTATCACCACTGCAAAGTGCGGTGAGTCAATTGCATTTAGCCGGTTTGGCAATGACTAAAGATGTTGTCAAAGGGATTGAGTTACTACAAACGCAGGGTAAGGGAAATCAGTTAAGTGTCAGTCAAGCAGTACTGGCAAGTTACACTGATTTGCCAGTACTACAAAGTATTAGTTTAAATATTAAGCCAACAGCAGTTTAGCGGCTTCGAGTACCACGGCGACTGATTTTTTCTCAATCTCGCCGTGATCTACATTGGGGATTTCTTGGCGAGTACGATTAACCAACACACCAGCTACACAGGCGGCTTTTAGCCCCAGTGCTGCACACATTGTAAATAAGGTTGCTGATTCCATTTCATAGTTCATCACGCCCAGCTTTTGCCATTCTTCACAGCTACCTTGAAATGCTTTTGGTACATAACCCGAGTAAGTGTCGTAACGTTCTTGACCTGGGTAAAAAGTATCGCTTGATGCAGTAATACCAATATGAAAATCAATGCCTAAATTACCGCACGCATTTACCATCGCTTGAGTGGCGAAAAAGTCAGACACCGCAGGGTAGTTCAATGGCGCAAAATGTTGGCTCGCACCATCTAAACGCACAGATGCTTGGCTGATTAAAATATCACCTTCATTAATATGAGGTTGAATAGCGCCAGTTGTGCCAATTCGTAAGAATGTTTCAACTCCCAATTGCGCCAGCTCTTCTACTGCAATGGAGGTTGAAGGACCACCAATACCGGTTGAGCAAATAACCACAGAGTTACCGTTAAGTTGACCTAAGTAAGCATGAAATTCTCGGGTTTGGACGAGGCAAGTTGGGTTTTCGAGAAAAGTTGAAATACGTGCTGCACGATCTGGATCGCCCGGTACAATTGCAAGTTTTGCACCGTGTAGATCGTCGCGGGTGAGTCCTAAGTGAAATACCTTTTCCATAGCGGGGCCTTATTTATAACTTTTGTTCTAACGTCAGTTAATAACGCTAATTTATAAAGAGTTGTTGTCAATTTAGCATAATTACTACAATGCATTGCCTTGTACAGGACGGATGTCCGTTATCAAATTTATTCATTCTCTTTGAATATTCAAGCAACTGACTTTAATTTGTGTCATCGCCGGTAGTTGACTTGTATTCATAGACACTATATCAATCCTACTAGGCACTCTATTTTAGTTTATACGTTGTTGGATAAATAAGTATAACCAATTGTTATTAAAGAGGTTTATATAGTTATTTAAAATGTAGCTAAAGCGGCGAGAGTAATAAAATTGCGAGTGAAAATCGGCGCGTTAATCTTTTATTAATTTTATTTTCAACAACGCTCTTTTGCATAACTACGCAAAAGCACACAGTAAGGAATTGCAATGAGCACACAATGGCACACATTTAAAAGTAAAGTTGAGCACTGTTTATGTCCGCCGGGCGATGGCGTTTTTACGGTTAATACTGCAAAAGAACGTAAAGCGGCGCTGCGTATGAAACTGTATGGGCAAGAAGATAATATCGATACGCTATGGCGTGCATCACTCGATACACTTAGTCAAAGTGAGCATAAAGCGGTGACTTTAGGTATTAGCTCTGACTGTGGTGGTGGCATTTTACGCGGCGCCAACTGGGGGCCATTGTTTTTACGCTCAACATTGATTGATCAGCAGCCTCAGGCAAAGTCGTTTGATTTAGGTGATGTAAGGGTTATCCCACATTTACTGCATGATAAATATTTAAACGACGCGACTATCAGTAATTGCCAACAGGCATTATATGGTAATCCAAGCAGTGAGTATTATGTCAGCCCGTTGTCTATCACTGAAGATGTATGCGATAGCTTTTATGCAACGTTTACTGATAAAGGCATTTTTGGTATTGGTGGTGATCATTCAATTAGTTACCCGTTAACTAAAGCGTATTTGAAGGCAAAGCGTGCGCAAGGTAAACGCACTGCGATTATTCACTTTGATGCGCATACCGATTTACTCGTTGAACGTTTAGGTATCGATTTATGTTTTGGCTCGTGGTGCACTCATATTTTGGAGTTTTTACCTGCACCGCATCATCTGATCCAATTTGGTATTCGTTCAAGCGGTAAGCCAAAAGAGCACTGGGAATCTACCTTTGGCGTTAAACAACATTGGGCCCATGAGATCATCGAACGAGGCGCGCCGGCAATTGCCGCAGAAGTCATTGCTCAGCTTAAAGCTGACAATGTTGATGAACTCTACGTCAGCTTTGATATTGACGCCCTCGATGAAGAGTTTGCATCAGCAACAGGCACACCCGAAGGGAACGGTTTAACGCCGCAGCATGCTTTGGATATCTTGGTTGCTTTGGCTGATGAATTTCCGATCACTGGCGCTGATATGATGGAAATTGCCCCATTTACTGACAGTTCACTGATTGGTCAATCGAGTTCAGATACAACGCTTAGAGAAGGTGCAAAAATTTCAGCATTTTTAATTAATGCCATGAACCGCGCATAGTCAATAACAGTTCATTTAAGCAGCCTGCTACGGCATGCTGCTTTTTAAATTCACAAATCAGCTATTTGCCGTTATATTTAATTTACATCAACAGATGCTTAAAGTAATAATCGGTGGGGCAAGAGTGGCTAAGTGGTGTTATTTTTTATTTATAATCTTAAGTAATCAAAGTCTCGCTAAATTAAATGTGGTGACGGAATATTTTCCGCCTGCTCAATATCTTGATGAAAACGAACAACTTGTTGGCTATATCGCTGATAAAGTTCAAATGGTGTTAGCTTCTTCAACACTCGATTATACAATTTCAGTGCATAGTTGGAGTACTGCATTTAATATGGTACTGCGCGATCCGCAAACGTGCATTTTTTCTATGGCGCGCTCAACTTCTCGTGAAAAGCAATTTATTTGGATTGCAGAATTAGCACAGTTGAACACTTATCTTTATGCTTTGAATTCGAAAAGCATCGTTATAGATTCCCTAGAGCAAGCAAAGCAATACCGAATTGCGGTATTAAAAGATAATTACAGCCATCACTTTTTATTATCACAGGGCTTTGAAGAAGGTGTAAATCTAATGCTGATGAATAGTTTTGATAATATTTTTAAAATAGTTCAAAGCCGTCAAAGCACTATCGATATCGTCGTATTACCTGAACAACGCGTTAAATTTGAACAGTCTAAAAGGCAGGTTACTGACAAGTTAACACCAATTTTAAGACTCAAGATCACGCAACCAGCACTGTATTTTGCTTGTAACAAAGCGCTAGATAAGCCAACTCAAACCAAACTCAGCAACGCATTCAACGCGTATCAGTAAGCTTTTATTGTTGGTAATGCACTGATATTTAATTACTTTTAATATTAATTAAATTTAAATTGCCCAACCTTTAAAAGGGGTTATAATCCAGCTGCTTTTGCTTATAAAAGCGCTTATTTTTGGAGTTATAAATGGGTGACTTAATCGGGATTGGTTTATTAATCTTGATCAGTGCGTTATTTGCTATGTCGGAAATCGCCATCGCAGCATCACGTAAAATTAAATTAAGAGTCATGGCTGACGAAGGCAATGCTAAAGCGGCTGCAGTGTTAAAGCTGCAAGAGCAACCCGGTGCTTTTTTTGCCATGATCCAAATTGCCCTTAATGCAATTGCTATTTTAGGCGGTATAGTGGGCGAACAAGCGCTTTCACCTTATGTTGAAAGTGTGCTTGTGTTATTTTATCAAGGACCGTTACTGGCGCAAATTAGCTTTTTACTGTCGTTTTTGACAATTACTTCATTGTTTATTTTATTTGCTGATTTATTACCAAAACGCTTAGCTATGATCCTACCAGAGGCAGTTGCGGTTCGCGTAGTCACGATTATGCGTTGGGTAACGTATGCATTAACACCGTTAGTATTGTTTTTTAATGGTGTAACTAACATTGTTTTACGCTTATTCAATGTGCCGGCAGAGCGTGAAGACATTGTAACCACCGAAGACATAGTCGCAATGATGGATGCAGGCGCAGAATATGGCAGCTTACAACAACAAGAATATGATTTAATTGGTAATGTATTTGATTTAGAAGCGCGCTTTTTATCGAGTGTAATGTCACCTAGAGATCAAATAGTCTACTTTGATATTAACGAAGCCAGCGATAGTATTTCGGGCAAAATCATTGATCATCCACATAATCATTTTTTGGTATGCAATGGCAATTTAGATAAATTAATTGGCTCAGTTGAATCAAAAGATATTCTTCGCCAAGTGCTCAAAGGCGATGCAGCGAATATTAACGACGAAATGCTCGAAAAAGAGATTTTTTATCTACCAGAAACACTGAGTTTGTCAGAGGCATTAAATGCCTTTAAAGGCGCAGCAAAACCCTTCGCAGTGGTGGTAAATGAATACGCACTTGTCGTGGGAATTGTGACAGTTAAAGATCTTATGAAAGGCTTTATGGGAGATTTGATCACCCATAATGGTGATGAATTAATTATCGCACGTGATGCAAATTCATGGTTAGTTGATGGTTTAACCCCAGCCGTTGAGCTGGCAAAAGTGCTCGGTGTGGATGAATTTCCAGAGCAAATGCATTATGAAACTGTTGCCGGATTTTTAATTTATACCATGAAGCGAATTCCTAAACGTGCAGAATATATTCAATTCGCAGGTTTTAAATTTGAAGTGGTGGATGTTGAAGGGATCCGAGTTGAGCAATTATTGGTGTCTAAAATACTACCGGTAGAACCAGTCTTACAATAAAACGTGAGGCGCTATGCGCCTCATTATTTATTCAAAAGCGCCTTTTATTATTGCAAACCCTTGCTCAACCATATGAATGCCATTACTCCATACATGTTGTGGCGCTAAAGTGTTGCTATCAAGTAAAACTAAGTCGGCGTCTGAGCCTTTGCTAATAGTGCCTTTTTTAATCCCCAGTACATTAGCGGGATTAGTGGTTATGGCCATTAATGCGTGCTCTATACTCACCTCATATTGATGTACAGCTTGTTGAAAAGCACCTAACAGAGAGGCTTCTTTACCAATTTCAAGCCCGAGCAAATTAAATTGCTCGTCAAATATTGGCAGGCTGGCATGGCCATCTGAACTCATAGTCAATTGTGTTGGCTTAACATTGTGTGTTAAACAGTAAGCTAACGCTTGCGCGGCAGCATATTCGCCATGAGCAAGATCATACTCAGTTGTGCTGGTGGTAAAATCAATTGTACCGCCGGCTTCACAAAATAAAATCCCAGCGTCAAGCAGCGCTTTATTTCTATTCATGTGTGTTGGATAAAACTGACTCAATGAAATATCAGTATTTTTATCAACCTCATGCAGAATCGCTAAGTGACTATTAACGGGGCCGACATGAATGCTCACGGTGCCTTTTTTTGCGCTTAGCATGCCGGCGACTTTTGCTTCTGCTGCCAACTCTGCGAGTTGTTGAACGGTGGGTTGGCTGCTACGGTGATCTGAAATTGCCACTTCGCCTACGCCAATAAACTCGTCAATATACATTAGGTCATTTGTAATACTACCCGTCAGTGTTTTAGCGGGTAAGTGATAAGAGCCAGTATGGCAAAATACATTAAGACCAAGCTCTTTTAAGCCTTTCGCTTTAGCAACTAAGTTGGTTAGTGTGCGACTGCTTGAGTCAGTGCCCAGCGCTGCAATAACGGTTGTAATACCTGCTAAGGTGGCATCAGTTAAGTTCATTTCTGGCGTTCGACTAGTAAAACCTGCTTCGCCGCCACCGCCTGTAATATGGACCAAAGAGTCAACAAAGCCTGGTACTAGAATGTTTCCTCGGCCATCGATAATCTTTACTTCGGTATTACTTTCTAGTTTGATCTCGGTTCGAAAATCAATCACTTTAGAACCAGCGATGAGTACATCCATCTGCCCTTGAGGGCTTGGAGTATAAAGGTTTGCACCTCGAATTAATGTCAACATAGTGAAGTCTTTTTATTGATAATTGATAAAATAAGCAAGAAATATAAAGCCGCTTGCTAAAGTAAATAATGCTAAAGTGAAACGCCAAATAAAGGCTGCCCATTCGCTCCAATCAAGCTTTACAATACCTAAGCAACCGATCAAGCTGGCTGAGGTTGGAATGAATATATTCGTTAAGCCATCGCCAAACTGAAAAGCTAATACCACAATTTGTCGTGAGACATTGAGTAAATCGCCTAATGGAGACATCAGTGGCATAGTGATAGCGGCTTGGCCGGACCCTGAAGAAACAAAAAAGTTAAACACACTTTGAAATAATAACATTCCCCATGCCGCAACAAAGTCTGGTACCGCAGCGATACTACTAGCACTATGATAAAGTAATGTATTTAAGGTTGACGGTGCATTTAAATCACTGCCGCCAAGTAATAATACCACCCCTTTGGCAAGAGCGACTAACATGGCTGCGGGCAACAATTCTTGTGCGCCATGTTTAAATGCATCAGCACTTTGGTTAGCTGTTTGTTTATTAAAAATACTGGCGATAAAAGCACTGAGCACACCAATACAAAAAAACTGTGCTGCGAGCTCTGGAATATAGTATTGGCGCGCCATCACACCCCATACAACCCAAGTAATACCCGCTATAAATGTAATCAAAATAAGTTTATCGGCGGTATCTAATTTTATCTCAGTAGGGGAATTGCTTTGCGCGGTGTTGATGGTTCTGATCGAGTTGGCATAACGTACAGTAAAAAATAAACCAAATAGTGTAAACACAACCCATGCGATCATTCTAAAGCCAGCCCCAGAAAAAACCGGTATTTCGGCAATAGATTGTGCAATTGCAATACTAAAAGGATTCATCCAAGACGTTGCAAAGCCAATTTGTGTGGCAACATACGTAGTTAAAACCGTTACTTTGGCATCATAGCCGAGCTGTTTCATGATCGGTAGCAACACAATACAAAAAGCAATGGCTTCTTCACCCATACCAAATACTGCGCCACCTAAGGAAAATAACACAAATAATAATGGTAGAAACAGCCATTCAATTCGTTGTGTTTTATTGATAAGCGCCATAATACCGTTATTAATTGCGCCCGTTTTCATAATGATACCGAATGCACCACCAGTAATTAATATAAACGCCATAACACCGATAGTTGCGCCGTACTTGTCACCCGAGACTAAACCTTCAAACAACACATTTGCCAGACCAATTTCACCGCCTTCAGCAAACAGCGGTGTTTGCTCGCTAACAGCCACTGTTTGGTATTGAGAAAGTTCAACATTGTGGCTATCTTTTTGGGAGTTAAACATCCCAGGAGTAATAAACAAGGTTGCCAAGTAGGCAATTAATGCAACTGATAACAAGATGATACTTGCATCAGGCATAGTAAATTGTTTGTTTTTCATAATTTCACTTTTCGCAAAGAAATAGGTTGCTTAGACTAAGCCGCACACCTGCTTATTTTAACACGAAGTTTATTTGAATAAGTGACCTTACTCTACAAAGCAAAGCCACTTAGTACAATTTGGATGGTGTTACGCACAGCGACTAGCACGGCGCGTATAATTTTTAGAAACGATAGCTGACACTAAATGTATAACGCGCGCCATAAGCATTATGGTTTATAGAATCAAAACCACGACTTGAGCCGTATAGCTGTGGCGGCTCTTTGTCAAAAATATTATCAATGCGCGCTCTTAAGGTAAGGGCTTTATTTACGTAGTAACCTGCAGATAAATCCCATACGAGCCAATCGTCAACTTGATGATTACCTTGTGAGTCAAGTTTACCTAAACTTTCCAGTTCATCAATTTCACGGCCTCTAAGTCCTTCAATGTCATCATCATAGCTGCTGGTGTAATTTGCGCCAAGGTTTAGGTAGTAGCTTTGAGCTTCCCAATCGATTGACATACGACCGATGTTTTCAGGGTAGCGATACGTGCCAACTAACTTTTCAATGGCATCAGAGCCTGGTTTATTGCGCTCAAATTCAAGATAGTGCGTGCCATCAAATGCAAAAGTTAAATCGCCACCTGAAAGCCTAAAACGGTGATCAAACTTAATATCAATCCCTGCTAATGTTTGTGTGCCGGTATTTTCAAGTGGGATAACATGGTCACGAAATAATGGTAAAAATAGCTCATCATCACGTGGGTTAAACTCGGTAATATAGTTATCTAAAATTTCATTTAGGTTGGCACCATCTTGCTCGATACTTAAACCACTATTGTCACTGATATCACATAGCTCATTATCGTAAGAAATACCTTGTTGACCTTCTGGGACAATACCGCAATGGCGCAGTGATGCATCAGTAATGGCACGATCTAGCACCGCAGTCATATTAGTATCAATCACTTCTTCGTGATCAAACTGCCAGTAATCAACGGTTAGGTTAGTATCAGCGCTTGGGCTCCAAGCAAAACCAACACTAATAGCTTCTGATTCTTCAGCTTTAAGATTTTTATTTCCAAGCTCGAGTGAGTTAACACTTACCTCTGTTCCTTGGCCCATACAATAAAGATCAGATACTGCTTGGTTAGCACCGCAATCGAAGGTTGATTGAGTGGTTCTTAATTTAACACCAGCTTGCGTAAGAGAAGGGGCACGGAATGACGTAGACCATGAGCCACGTAACACTAACGAGTCGTTAGGACGATAGCTTAAGCCTATTTTTGGATTAAAGGTGCCGCCAAAATCGTCATAATGATCGTAACGTCCTGCCGCCTGTAGCTCAACTTGATCGGTCAATGATACACTTATTTCTGCGAACGCCGCGTATTGAGTGCGATCAGCCTCTGATAAGCTCGAGCCAAAACCAAATACATCCACTAAGTAGCCGTTTTCAGGGCGTGCTTGCGAGTCAAGTGATGGAATGTCAGTTAATTCTTCACGGCGAGCTTCAACTCCAAATGATGCATAAGCGGGTAAATCATTAAAGGTGAATAGCTCACCGTTAAAGTTTACATCCCAGCCGTATACGGTGCTTTCGCCACTGCGTGTTGGACGTGCCTGTGCCGTTGCTAAAACCGCATCGTTGGCGGCATCGCCTTGCACAAATGGATTATAAAATGGCAGTAAATCGCCTGATACACAGTTAAGGTTTGCGCCGTCGTAGTTTGCTAATGTACCGTCTGAGCATAGTTCACCAGTAATGGCGGCATGAAATTGATAGCGATTGTAAATACCATCAATGGCTTCTTGCTCAGAGCTTGAGCGAGAAAAGGTTACGCCTGACTCCCAGCTCCAGTCACCAACATCACCTGCAAGGCTACTCACTAAGCGGAAGTTTTTAGTTTCTACTTCGACAGTACGTGGGGCATTAAAACGCGCATCAAAGCCAAAGCCGTAAACTTCGCGGCCAGCTTGCGTATCAAATTCAAATGGGTCAATAAACACTTGATCCATCAAATCATTACTGCCATCTGCATTATCATAAATGAACAGCGCATCTTCTAAAATGAAAGGACCATCTTCATCATTTATTTGATTAATCGGTGAGGGTGACGAGTACGCTTTTGCCTTTGTTTGGCTATAGAAAAAGTCAGTATGCCAATCAAGACCGCCTAAGCTGCTATTGAACATAAAGCCAGTCGATAGACTCTCAAATGGCGTATCCAGATAATCGTCTTGATTTGGGTAATAGGCACAAATGTCTTCACCAAATTCAGTTGTAACTAATTCAGTCTGGCAATTTGGCGCTGGCAATTCATTCCCATCACGCGAGCTGTAATAATAAATATTTGGCGCGTTTTCAAGTTTTGGTAAGTACGAATAACTATTCACCAGTGGTGATGATGCAGTGAAATCTCGATCGGTTGCTTTAAATGCGTTACGGTCAAAAATATCGGCAAAAACCGTTAAGTTACTCTCACCAATTTTTGTACCGTATACTAGGTTAAGCTGTTTTTTACCTTCGTCATGGCTGTTAAAGCTATTTGCGTAGGATGCGTTTACTTCAGCGCCTTCAAAGTCATCTTTTAAAATATAGTTAATTACACCTGCTACGGCATCTGCACCGTAAACCGCTGATGCACCGGTTGCAAGAATATCAATGCGCTCGATAGCTGCAAGTGGAATTGAGTTCACATCGACAAAGTTTTCCGTGCCAGCGGCAAATGAACTGGGCGCAACACGACGACCATTAATCAGTGTTAATGTGGCTGATGGGCCCATGCCACGTAGGCTTGCTGCAGATTGTCCCGCAGGTGTTGAAGTGGACGTGCCACCGCTTTCTGAAGTGGAAAAAGTGCCGCTACCACCTTTGAACACGGATAAATCCTTTAGTAATTCGTGAATCGTGTTGGCGCCAGAGCGTTTGATGGCATCTTGGTCTAATACCGTTAGTGGAATCGTTCCTTCAAGATCGACGCCTTTTAAACGTGATCCGGTGACTTCTACTCGTTCAATGTTTTCAGCTTTAGTGTTTTCTTGCGCATACAAAAAAGTTGGGCAAAGCACTGCGCTTATTGCCGTTGCAATAGTTAATTGACGAAACATATTGGTTTACCTTTGTCTTTATTTTAAGCACAGGTGTACTGCACAGTGCTTATTTTTTGATTATTTAGACAGGGCCGTGATCGATAGACACAGTTAGCCCCTCACAGAGAATGTGAGGTAGTGGCTACTCGTCAAACCACTCCGAAAGGTAGTGAGGAGAGTAGAAATATGTACACAGCGATGTTGCGTTTTTAAACATAATTCCAATCCAAAAGGTTTTTGACAAAGCTAGTATTTGGGTGCTAGCTTACTCGCGATTTAAAAGTTCCTTATTTTTATAGCAAGCATAAAGTTTTACTGCAAGCTATTTTTTATCATTTTTTACATGAGTATAACATTATGGAAAACTTTTGGGAACATCTTGCAAAGAGCCCTAAATATGGTTTTTTTGCTGCTTTTACACTGGTAATGGCTGCTTTTTCGGCGAATATATCTGCAAATCAAACTGAGCAAACCTTGCTGTTAATTGGTGGTGCATTAACGACTTGTTCAAGTTTTAGTCCTGAAAATTGCATTGAAAAAACATCATTAATAGGAAAAAAAGCGAATCAATTTCAATTGACGGGCAAAGCACTACAAGAAATAAAAAGCCAATGGCCTGATGATAGTACTAATAATCGCAATGAAACCTTGCGGGTTTTATCAAAAATTGCCAAGCAACAGCCTAATCTTATCGATAAAGGGTCGTTGCTATGGGCTTGGCGGGATTTAGATAGCCGCTCGCTCAATAATTTAACTGATCGAGAATATAACTTTGTCACTGATATGCTGGAAGTGGCGGTTGTTGATGCTAAAGGCCAGCGCATAAAAGAAACGGTGCAAAGTAAACAAAATAATGAGCCGGCTGCTAATGATATAGTTAATTTTATTTCTGCAACAGCTAAAGTAAATAGTAAACAGCCGAGCTTATTAGCTATCACAGCATCGAGTCGCGACCCTTATGAATCGGCTGACTTTTACGAAGGCTTACTGGATTTTGATCGTATTAAAAGTTCATGGCTGGCATTAACTCCGGCATTAGCGCAAGCAATCACAACTGGGCAATGTGAAAAGCTAGCGCAATTTCGCCAGCAAAACATGCAGGTGTTTAATCGCCACAAAATCTATCCTGACCGTATTCAAGCTGAGCAACAACTATGCGACGCGGGTGTTGATAATTTAGTTGCAAAAATCGAATCAGCAACAGGTATTATGCTCAATGGTGGCGATCAAAGTTTAACTCGAAAAGTGTTATTTGATGATACGGGCAAGCCGTATCCATGGACCGATGCTATACGTTCACGTCCGCTATTGGTAGGTACAAGTGCAGGCACAGCCATTCAAAGTGGCGGCAGTAACCAGTTTGGTAGTGTTGCTATGATCACTAATGGCACTAGTTTAGCTGCATTACGTGATGGTGCGCACGCAGTTTCTGCACCGAGTGAACGTTGTGAAGATGATTGTAATCAAGGGCTAAGCGCAGATACATTAACCTATCAAACTAATGGTGGGCTGGGCAGCTTTAGTGCAGGTATAGTTGACACCCATTTTAGTGAGCGAAATCGCACTGTGCGTTTAGCGACATTGCTTGCAAAAACAGGGCAACAGTATGGCTTTGGTGTTGATGAAACGACAGCTTTAGTGTTCATAAAATCACAACAGAGTACGATTGTGACAGTGCTAGGTAAGCATGGGGTTGTGCATTTAAATAAGGGCAAAGATAAATACAGTTTTGATTATTCATTTTGGCCAGCTGGTGCGATTATTGATGTAACACCTCAAGGCTACCAATTAAACCAACGTACTATAGACAGTGCTTTGCCTGCAATTAAAATACCGCCTTTGCCAATGCAGCGTTTTAATAACATACTCACTGATGCTAAATTGCGCTCGCTTACTCAAGCAATGTGTTTAGCTAATGAGCAGTCAGCGGTAGGTCAGCAAGATGAGTTTATAGTGACTTTAAATGCCAGCAAAAATACCCAGTATCAGAGAATAAGTCCAAGCAGTTATGGCTGTGCAATTGAACGACTTAGCGTTAATATTACGACGATTCAATGATGCTTTGATGAAGAGCTACTGTTACTCACAGTAGCTTTTCTTTAAATGACTAAGTAATGTGTTAAATTGTCAACAACACCAATTTGGATATATTGCTACCCATTTACCCTCAAATCTTACAACCGATGATTGAACATCTGCTTGCTGTGTCGCTTTTAGTTCCAGACGTTCAAAATGACTACTTTTAATGTTTACTGCATCTGCATTGTTATGCTCATTAAAGATAAAATTAACTCTTTTTGTACCTGCAATTAGCAATCGAGTTGTTCTGTTTTTTAGCTCACCGTCAAGTCTTTTTACATCACTTTACATGCTCTTAGATCTTTTAAAAATAATTCTCAATTAACATTGGAAAATGTAATAATTTAATTTAGAATGATCGTTCATTCTAAATTAAGGGTAGTTAACATGCAGCGTTCTCGCGTCGTTCTTTTTACTGTCACCGCTTTGGCAAGTGCAGTTGCTTTATCCGGTTGCGATCAAACTCAGCAGGCGAATGCGCCTGCTTCGCAGCCAGCTCCTGTTGGCGTAATTACATTAAAAAGCCAACCATTAACACTTACTAAGGAGCTTCCTGGACGAGTAACTGCGTCTCAAGTGGCGGAGATTCGTCCTCAGGTAAGCGGTATTATTCAATCACGTTTATTCACTCAAGGTGCTGAAGTTAAAAAAGGTCAGGCTTTATATCAAATCGACCCAGCTACATTTGAAGCGCAAGTGGCAACCAGTAAAGCCGCTATTAGTAAGGCACAAGCAAGCATTGCTAATGCAAAGGCTAAATCAGATCGTTATTCTGAGTTACTAGCAATAAAAGCGGTCAGCCAACAAGATTTTGATGAAGCCGACGCAAGCTATAAAGGCGCCCAGGCTGATTTATTAACGGCTCAAGCGCAGCTTAAAACCGCACAGATCAATTTTAACTATAGTAAGGTTTCATCACCTATTAGTGGTCAAATTGGCAAATCGAACGTGACCGTAGGTGCTTTGGTAAGTGCTAATCAAGCAACCGTGTTAGCAACCGTCACTCAGCTTGACCCAATTTATATTGACCTTACACAGTCAAGTAGTGAGTTGACTCGCTTGAAAAAAGCGATTGCCAATGGTGAGCTTGACAAAGATCTTACTGCGCAATCAAAGGTTGAACTCACTATGGAAGATGGCTCAGTGTATCCGCACACTGGCACTTTGCAGTTTTCTGAAGTGGCTGTTGATCCAAGCACTGGCTCAGTGACTTTACGAGCAGAATTTCCAAATCCAGAAAAGCTATTATTACCAGGTATGTACGTCAGAGCTGTGGTTGTTGAAGGTGTTAAGTCTGATGCTATTTTAGTACCACAACGTGGTGTGAGTCGTAATAGCAAAGGTGAGCCTACAGCGATGGTGGTGAGTAAAGACAATACTGTTGAAGCGCGAGTATTAAAAACTGACCGCACAGTAGGTGCTAACTGGTTAGTGACAAGTGGCTTGAACGACGGCGATCAACTGATTGTTGAAGGTTTACAAAAAATAGCACCGGGCGCACCTGTTAATGCAGTGCCTGCCGACTCAGCTGCTAAAACTCAATAACGGAGCATTTTAATGTCACGATTTTTTATCGACCGGCCTATCTTTGCATGGGTACTGGCCATTATTGTTATGTTGGCGGGTATACTTGCAATTAAAGCGCTACCTATTGCTCAGTATCCGTCTATTGCGCCTCCGGCAATTAGTGTTCAAGCTAATTATCCAGGTGCTTCTGCACGTACGTTAGAAGATACTGTTACGCAGGTTATTGAACAAAAGATGAAAGGATTAGATGGCTTGTTGTATATGTCATCAACCTCGGAATCAAATGGCTCGGCAACTTTAACACTAACGTTTGATGCTGATACCGACCCAGATATTGCACAAGTTCAAGTGCAAAATAAACTTGCCTTGGCAACCCCGTTATTGCCACAAGAAGTGCAACGCCAAGGTGTATCAGTAGCTAAATCTGCACGTAACTTTTTAATGGTTGTTGGTTTTGTTTCTGAAGATGGCAGCATGAATAATATCGACATTGGTGATTATGTTGCATCCAATGTGCAAGATATCGTGTCGCGCGTTGATGGCGTAGGTGAAGTGCAGTTATTTGGCTCACAGTATGCGATGCGTATCTGGTTAGACCCTAGTATGCTGCAAAAATATAAACTGACTCCTGCAGATATTAGTGCGTCTATTAGTGCTCAAAATGCGCAAGTATCGGCAGGTCAACTTGGTGCTTTACCTGCGATTTCAGGGCAGCAGCTTAATGCCACTGTGACTGCGCAAAGTCGCTTACAAACACCAGAACAATTTCGCAATATTTTTGTCAAAAACAATGAGGATGGTTCTGTAGTTCGCTTAGGCGATGTCGCAAAAGTCGAACTTGGCGGTGAAAGCTACGGTGTTGTGGCGCGCTTTAATGGTAAACCAGCGTCAGGTTTAGGTATTAAACTTGCCAGTGGTGCAAACGCTCTTGATACTGCTGCGGGTGTTAAAACTGCATTGGCTGAACTAGAGCCATTTTTCCCTGAAGGGTTAGCCTCTGTTATTCCTTATGACACCACTCCGTTTGTATCATTATCAATTGAAAAAGTAGTGAGTACATTAATCGAAGCCGTGGTGTTAGTGTTTTTAGTTATGTACTTGTTTTTACAAAACTTTAGAGCAACTCTAATTCCTACCATTGCAGTGCCTGTGGTTTTATTGGGTACATTTGCTGTGCTGCAAGTACTCGGTTATTCAATTAATACCTTGACCATGTTTGCTATGGTACTGGCCATTGGCTTGTTAGTTGATGATGCCATCGTGGTGGTTGAAAACGTTGAGCGGGTGATGACCGAAGAAAAACTTTCACCGCTTGAAGCTACGCGAAAATCAATGGATGAAATCAAAGGTGCACTGGTTGGTATTGCAATGGTGTTATCGGCCGTATTTATCCCAATGGCGTTCTTTGCAGGCTCTACAGGGGTTATTTATCGTCAGTTCTCCGTAACCTTAGTAACTGCTATGAGTTTATCTGTTTTAGTGGCACTTATTTTAACACCAGCACTGTGTGCAACCATGTTAAAACCGAGCCACGTACATAATAACTCATCATTTATTGGTCGCTTTTTTATGGGCTTTAACCGTGGCTTTGAAAAGACCAATACCGGCGCACAAAACTTTGTAAGCCGTATGATCAAGCAAAGTAAGCGCTATTTATTGTGTTACGGCTTAATTGTTGGCGGTATGATCTATATTTTCTCACAACTTCCTTCAGCATTTTTACCTGATGAAGACCAAGGTATTTTGTTCAATCAAGTAAGTTTACCAGCAGGAGCAACCACTGAGCAGACATTAAAAGTCGTTGAGAAAATGGAAAAACATTTCCTAGAAGATCAGTCTGAAGCTGTTCGTTCTGTGTTTAGTGTAACTGGCTTTAGCTTCGCAGGCTCTGGGCAAAATGCAGCGCTTGGCTTTGTTGGTTTAAAACACTGGGATGAGCGTCAACGCGATGATTTATCGGTTGGTGCAGTTGCAGGTAAAGCTATGGGTTATTTTTCTACGATAAAAGAAGCCTTTGTTTTTGCTTTCCCACCACCTGCGGTTGTTGAGCTTGGTACTGCCAATGGCTTTACCTTGTTTTTACAAGATAGGGTTGGGCTTGGTCACGACAAATTACTCGAAGCGCGAAATATGCTACTAGGCATGGCTTCACAAAGTCCTGTATTAGCGGGCGTTCGTCCTAATGGTCAAGAAGATAAACCAGAGCTTGAACTGGATATTGATTTAGCAAAAGCGCAAGCACTTGGGCTGACCCAAGCAGATATCAATAGTACTTTGTCTACCGCGTGGGGTAGTAGCTATGTGAATGACTTTATCGACCGTGGTCGAGTAAAAAAAGTGTTTTTACAAGGTACGCCAGAGTCTCGTATGGTGCCGGAAGATTTAGATAAATGGTATGTACGTAATAGCAATGGCGATATGGTGCCATTTAGCGCGTTTGCTCAGTCTTACTGGGCGTATGGTTCGCCGCGTCTTGAACGCTATAACGGTTTTTCAGCGATGGAAATTCAAGGTGCAGCAGCGCCAGGTTACAGTACTGGTCAAGCTATGGATGAAATGGAGAAGTTGGTTAGCCAGCTACCAACTGGGTTTGCCTTTGAATGGACTGGTATTTCGTATGAAGAGCGTTTAAGTGGCGGACAAGCGCCATTATTATATGCGTTGTCGTTATTGGTGGTGTTTTTATGTCTAGCTGCATTATATGAAAGTTGGTCTGTGCCGGCAGCGGTAATGATGATTGTCCCTTTAGGCGTATTTGGCGCTGCAATGGCTGCCTTTATAGGTAATTTATCGAATGATATTTACTTACAAGTAGGCTTGTTGACTACCATAGGGCTGGCATCTAAAAATGCTATTTTGATTGTTGAATTCGCGATCCATAAAATGGATGAGGGCATGGGACTCGTGGATGCTGCAATTAACTCTGTTAAGCTACGACTACGACCAATTTTAATGACTTCTATGGCATTTATTTGTGGCGTTCTACCTTTAGCTATAGCATCAAGTGCTGGTTCTGGTGCACAAAATGCTCTAGGTATCTCAGTCATAGGTGGCACGCTCGCATCGTCAATATTGGCTGTGATATTTGTACCGTTATTCTTTGTATTAGTGCGCAGAGTTTTTCCAGGTAAACACAAAGCTGTGACACAGGAGCAACCATAATGACATTCAAAACGTTAAGCCTAGCGAGTCTAAGCGTATTCGTGCTCAGTGCTTGTCAAATGGCTCCACCGCTTGAGGATATCGTGTTGCCGGTGCCTGATAGCTACGCAATACAGAGCGAACAAGGTAATACGGCTGATTTAAGATGGCAGCAGTTTTTTGCGAATGAAAAGTTGCAACACTTGATTGAACAAACATTAGCTCATAATAAAGACCTTAAACTTGCCGCACTTAATGTGCAGCAAGTTCGTGCGCTTTATCAAATCGAAGACTCTGCCTTATATCCGTCAATCGATTTTGCTGCGTCGGGCACGCGTCAGCGCTTACCGGGAGACTTAACGTCAACCGGTAATGCACAAATTAGCGATAGCTATCAAGCTACCGTGGGGATGACCGCGTATGAGCTCGATATATGGGGCAAAATTCGTAATCAATCTGATCAAGCACTGCAAACTTTGTACGCGTCAGAGCAAACTCAAACGAGTGTAAAAATTAGCTTAATTTCTGAGTTGGTAAGTGCGTGGCTAAATTACGCTGCTGATAAAGAGCAGTTAGCGCTTGCTACGCAAACCCTAAAAAGTCAGCAGGCATCACTGGCGTTAACCGAAAAAACCTATGCACTTGGCGCGGCATCAAAGTTAACGTTGGCACAAATTGAGAGCACTGTAGCCACCGCAAAAGTTGATATTGCTAACTATCAGCGCTTGTTAAAGCGTGATAAAAATGCCCTTGATTTATTAGTCGGTCAGCCGGTTTCAGCGCAGTTGTTACCTGTTGAGAGTTTAGATGAAGTACTAAATTTCCCGACCGTGCCTGTAGGCTTACCATCCGAGTTACTTGAGCAACGTCCTGATATTAAAGCAGCAGAGTTTCAGTTATTAGCTGCTAACGCTAATATCGGTGTTGCGAAGGCGGCATTTTTTCCGAGCATTAGCTTAACGGCTAATGCAGGGAGTGCGTCGAGTGATCTAGATAATTTGTTTTCAAGTGGCACTGGCACTTGGAGCTTTATGCCATCGATCACGATACCGATATTTAATATGGGTCGTAATCAAGCAAACTTAGATGTTGCGCAAACTCAACAACAGATTGCGCTAACTACCTATGAACAAACGATTCAACAGGCATTTAAAGAAGTCTCTGATGCGCTTGCCGATAGGGAAGGCTATATGCAGCAGCTAAGTGCGCTTGAAGATCTGTATAACAGTAATCAAGTGTCGTTTACACTCTCTGAAGCTCGCTTTGAAAAAGGCGCCGATAGCTATTTACAAGTGCTGGATGCACAACGTAATTGGTACAGTGCAGGGCAACAACTCATTAGCGGTAAAAAAGCCTATATTACGAGCCAAATTAGTTTGTATAAAGCGGTTGGAGGCGGTTGGCAACGATCGGCTCAACAGAGTGAATAGCCGCTAGGCTGCACCACTATATAGTTTATCACTAGTTTATTAAGTTCTTTGTGGCAACTGACAAAGTTGATGTAAAAGGGCATATAAGCTAGTGATAATTATTAGGTTAAAGAAAAGCAGCGCTTTTCGGAGTTACTATGAAAGAAAAATCTAAAAGACAAACCGACCCTGCACTTGTGCAAGCACGCCGTGAGCAAGTGCTTAGTGCTGCGGCCGATTGTTTTAGACGAAAAGGCTATCATGGCGCAGGAATGGCCGAGATCTCAAAGACCGCAGGGATGAGCGCAGGACATATTTACAATTACTTTGCCAGTAAAGAAGCGATCATTGAATCGATTATAGAACAGGATATGGAAAAACTGTTCTCTATTTTTCAGGAGTATGAAGATCAACCTGGTGACTTAGTAACGATTCTACTCGATGGTTTAGACCACGCAGTGGATCATCATACTGATGTAAACCAAGGAGCACTCGATTTAGAGATGTTCGCTGAAGCTGCGCGCAACGATAAAGTGGCAGAGCAGTTGCGAAAGTCTGATTGTTACGCCAGAGAGAAAATGCGAAATCTTTTATTGAGTGAACGCAGTTTGATAAAAGACCTTAGTGCAACTGAACTTGAAAGCCGTATCGAAGTGATGTTTGCAATGATAAATGGGATCACCATACGTAAAACGCTTAATCCACATGTTGATAAAGCCACGCTATTATTAGCGCTTCGCCCGGCAATGCGGGTGTTGCTTGTACCGTTCTAATTAGAGCCGAGCCCTTAACCGCAAAGAGGTGTCGTTTAATCTTCTTTGCTGAGTTAATTTTTGGCTTAAAGCGTAATACCTTAAATTATAAGTTAAGTATATTTTAGTTTGTTCAGTAAATGATTCTTCACGGCTGGCCACTCTGATGCAATAATTGAATAAACAACAGTATCGCGAATCGATCCATCACTTGTTATTTGATGGCTGCGTAAAATACCATCTTGTTTAGCGCCTAGCCTTGCAATTGCCTTTCGCGACTTTTGATTAAAAAAGTGTGTTCTAAACTCAACTGCAATGGCATTGTGAGTATCAAATAAATACTGCAACATCAAAAGTTTACATTCAGTATTTACAGGACTTCTTCGTACAGCCTTGGCATACCATGTGTAGCCTAGTAATGCGCGCTGATGCTGTGCGTCTACGTTATAGAATCGAGTTGTGCCAACTATTTTATGGCTACTATTACACCTTACGGCGAAGGCGCTATTGCCGTTTTTGGCTTCAATAATTGCCCGCTCAACATAACTGTGCATTTGTTCTGGCGAAGGAACATTGGCATACCATAATTTCCAAGACTCTCCATCAAGCACCGCATGTTTTAATTCATCTATATGATGTAAGCTTAACACCTCAAGCGTTATAAAGTGCCCAACCAATGGCATTGGTTTTAACCACTGCATATATTTCCCTTACTCCTAAAACCATTGTTTAATATCTCAACGTTTTGTACATAGAGATGATCCTTTAAGGATTCAATGATAGCAACTTACACAGTGAATTTTACAATTAATTTGTTGATTTCAGCTATAAATCAATACCCTCAAATCCGTTCTATTGACCACTGCACCGCGATGATCGCGATGGCGAGTGAGCCTGCAGGCATCACCCATTTTTGATACCAGTGATAGTTTCTTGCCCAAATAAGGACTGGTAATGTAACTGCTAATATAGCCAGTTGGCCTATCTCTACACCTAAATTAAATGCTAGCACGCTGAGTAATTGATAGTCACTGGATAGCCCTAATTCACCTAATACACTCGCAAAGCCCATGCCATGTAATAAACCAAAGGCGAATGTGACCCAGCCTAAACGCACAACTAATGGCCAAATATTGTTAAGAGCTGCAAACAACACAGATATAGCGATCCCCAGTTCTACCCAGCGACTGTTAGGTGTAACTAATTGTATTGCAGTGGCGGTCAGAGTGATTGAATGCGCCAAAGTAAATGCGGTAACTATCCATGCGGTGTGTTTGAAGATCGTGACTTTTGATTCTACACCTTGCCATTTTGCTGATTTTTTTACTAATACACAGGTAAGCAACAATGCAATTAAAAATAAGATATGGTCAAGTCCGAGCCAAATATGCAGCACTCCTTGGTAAACATATTGATTAAAAGTGGTGAGGTAACTGCTTTTAGTAAAATCAAAAGTTTGAAGGGTATTATTTTTACTCATCACACGAGTTTGATCATTGATAGTGACAATTGCTTTATGATTGGCATCAGTATCGAAAAATGCCTGATAATGAAATGCTATGGCGCTGTGGTTGGTGTCCAGAGCTGGGCAGGATAATTGCAATTGAACAACTACATAGGGTTGATTAAAATGAGTATCAAGCTGCAACGGAGCGTCGCTGGTAAGCGTACATGCTTGCTTGTCCGCTGATGTTACTGTCAGTGAGGTCAGGACAAAATCACTTATGGCGCTATGTTTTGCATTGATCTCATGCCATGCGATAGCCCCATCTTGATTTAAATCAAACGCCACCTGTTGCTCTAAATCGGCAACGTTGATTTGCCAACTACCCGTAAAATGGCTGTCATCGGTTGCGTTTAAATTAATATAGCTGGTACTTAATTGGTGTGCTTGAGCTGTTCCTTGTAACATGAAAAATAAACACAGGTTACAAAAAAACGCAGTTACAAATGCGTTCATAAAGAGGCTCCTTGCGCACGTGTAAGTAATTGCTGATCGGCATCAAGCTTAGCTTGTTGCCAATTTATTTTTGCCCAGTATAGGGCTTTTTCTGGCTGTTTATTGATGTCTAAATAATAGTGAGCTAAATCACTGGCATGAAAACGGTCTTGACGTAATTCACGCAGCGCCACTCTTTGCGCCATTAAATTTTGCCATTGTTTCAGCGAGGTATCGTTGTAGTGTTGCTCTGCAATTGCCAAGCGCAGCAACAAGGCATCTTCTAAATTTTGTTGATCATTTACCAGTGCAGGCAAAGTGTTTAGGACTTTTTGATAATTCCCTTGCGCTAAATAAATATCTGCCCATAACACTACAAGGCTGACGGGGGCTGTTTTTAATGGCAATGACTGGATATGAGCGAGCGCTTCATCGGGTTTATTGAGTCTCAGTGCCATTTCAGCCAATACATGGCGGGTATCATCGCTTTGTTTATTACTTGTAATACTGTTCGCTAAACTTTGATAACTTTGTGCTAATTGACCGTCTTGGCTTAGTACATCAAATGTACAGGTATTAATTACATCCATTGCTGTTAGACCCAAGAGTTTTAAGCATTGTTGTTTAGCGGCTTTAAAGTCACCTTGAACCATTAGCATATTGGCGCGTAATAGATGGGTGTTAACATGGTTAGGATCGCGTTTTAGTACTGCATCGGTGATTGCTAAGGCTGCTGAAAATTGATGTTCACGTTGTAAAACGCGTGCATACATGTAGCCAATTTGTGGTGTGGGAGATTGCGCATAGCGCTGCTGTAACTGGTTTTTTAATAAGCCTTGGCGAAGCTCAGTTTGACCTACTTGTTGGCTATTTATCAGTAACGTCATTAATTCGTCTTGATTAAGGTGTGCGGTATTTATTGCGCGGGCTTTTGCGATGATCTCGTCATCTGCTGGCGTATAAGGTTCAGCCCCTGCATTAACTGAGATCAATAAACAAAGGTAAGTAAAAGCACGGGTGATCATAGCATTCTCCTTAAAAAGGCCATCCATGGCCTGCAAGTATTATTGTGTGATTTAGTTGTTACCTAACAAATCGTCAAATGTGGCATTTTCATCCGCATTTGTGAATGTACGGCCGTTCACACTCAGTGGCTTATCGGTAGCCGCTTGGTTAAATGCTGCACGGCCTAGTAGTGCAAAATCGACTTCAAGTGCTTCAATAGTGATATCAACCATCGCAGTAACTTGGCTGTTTACCCCATCACTGACTGCAAAGGTAAAGCTATCAGAGCCAGTAGTTTCAAGGTTCGGCGTATAGGTGTAACTACCATCACTATTAACCACTACCATGCCTAGCATTGGCTCAGTAACCAGACTGAAGGTAAGAGTATCTCCTTCAGGATCAGAACCTTGTAGCATGTCTTCAATTACAACTTCGGTTTGTGTGGTTACCATATCAGCTGTTGCTGTAGGTGCTTTATTTACCATCGGTGGTATCTCGACGGTGTTATGGTCGTCATCATTGCTACAGCCGCTGAGTGTAAGCGCAGCAAGCAATAACCCAAGATGTGATAATTTAAAATGTTGCATGAGTGTTCTCCTTATTTAGACCCTGCAAGTGGAGTTGCTAGATATGGAAAGCTTGCATCCATCATCGTAGCGTTCACTGGTGCACCATCGGTAAATGGTACGTTACCTACACTGGCATCATCAGATGTACACAGGCCTAAATCAGTATTTGTGCCATTTACTGGAATTGGGTAGCATAAGCGACCCATTACCACACGTAGCGCAATATCAACTACATCATCACCAGGACGACGGCCATTTGGGAAACCGGCTAAATCATCACCAGCAACACCAAATGCTGATTGATCTGCCTGTGCTTTAGCTGCAATTGCTGTGTTTAAACGTAACATTTCAGCACCTGTAACAGTGGCTAATTGATTAACGCCCGGGAAACCAGTTAGAAATGCAGTTACTAAGTCATTACGTGGAAAATTCGTTGGTGCAAGGGTCGCTAGATTTGCCCCTAAGGTGGTATTAACCGCATCTTTAAACAGAATATTTAAAAGCTCTGGTAAAGAAGGGTGGGTAACATAATCAATAAATTGAGCATCGTCTTTAGGCTGTGAACTTGAGAAGGTATCTTTGTCTTTTAAACCAATTACCAACTCATTAACAAGTGGATTACCTAAACGAGATACTTGAGTAAGCGCACCACCGTTTACTGCATTGTTAGCAAATTTAGCATTCGGGTTTAGAATACGCGCCTGCGGTAAGCTTGCTGTAGTCCATGTACCAATAGTGCCGTTGCCATTACCAACTACACAGCTTTTAGGTACTTCGATAGCAATTGCGGTCACATTTTTATCTGCTAAGTCATCATTATCTGCCGATTGTGTAATGCCTCCAGGGAAGCCCGCGCCATCACCTGCGCCCGGCGCACTGTCGCCTTCTACCGGCACATAGTTCACTAAGTCAAAGGTTTTGCCTAGGTTCACTACGAATGGGTCTTTACGTTGGCCAACAAATACTTTTGCCATACCGTCACAGCCTGGGATCGCTACTTGATATACAAATTGCGCTGCGTAGCTTTTATAACCATCCATTGATGAAAACGTTTTATCGCCAATATAATCAAGTGGCTTGTGGAATTCATTACTGCTGGTCATGGTATTAGTTAGCATGGTTTTGCTACCTGTACGCTGATCACCAGCGATCATCGTCATAGTGTATGATTCGCTAAAGTTAACTGCGGCATTATTGCCAGCTGCAACACCACCAACATTTTTGAGTGGTACAGCAACAGTACGTTGGTTGCCTTCAGGGCCAACGGTTAATGCAACACCTTGATTGTCATTAGGCAGCATACTTTTGAAGTTAAAGGCGAAGCTAATATCTTCAATCGCATCGCCATCGTTATCAATATGGATGCTGTAGGTTGCATCAGGATCCATGGCAAAATAGTTAGGTCCGCCATAGCCATCTTGCAATGGAATATAGTTTGCAATCAGGGTGACATAATCACCACGGCCTTGTTCATAACTGTTAAATGCATAAAAATCTGTTGAATCTAAAGTCGGGAAGCGACTGATATTTGGAGCTTCACGGTGACTTGACGCCTCTGATGGGACGCTTACTAAGGTACTACATACTACAACTGCTAATATTGAGGGAGTTAAAGCTTTCATGACTTTGTCCTTTAGTTTTAGATAGTGGTCACTACTAATACGCAAAGCAATTACCATTGGATGCAATAAAAAGTAAAAAATATTAATGGAATGTATATTTAAAATTACCTCGTTGAATTTAATGGAATAAAAAACCAGCTTTTGCTGGCTTTTTATTGCGTGTTGTTGGTTTACTTACAGTAAAATTAACTCTGTTGTGTACAGTACTTCGGTGGGGGAGCCTGTTGGTGAGCCTCCAATAGGTTCTAAACTTATGGCAAGTAATGCGATATCTTGCGCGTTGAAACGTGAGTCTTTTAATAGCGATTTAACGCCATCTTTTGGTAAAAGACCCAACGAAATAGGAGCATCTTGACCTTTTAATATCATCCACAGTTCATAATCCTTATCAGTTCTGGCGGTCAATTTGTCGCTGGCTTTTATTGATAAACCTTGTTCGTTGATATCGATAAACCATAATGGTTTTTCGCTGGCATCTTTAAACAGCGCAATTTGCTGAGTGTTTTGCCCGACAGGCGTTTGTGGCTGCCAAATAATCAAAGCTAATACGATACTTGCTGCGGTAGCAATTAACGACCACGCTTGCCAAATACTTGTTTTAGGTTGAATAACATTGTTTGGTACCACTGCTTGCTGTGGGTCAATACGCTGTGAAATTGCTTCCCAAACGTGGCTATCTGGCGGCACAGATTTGATTGAGCTGGCTAAATTATTTAAATGTTGCTCCCACATCCAGGTTGCTTCTCGAACACGATTTGATGAGAGCATTAAACGTTGAAAGCGTTTACGAGCAGAGCCTTTTAAGGTCCCTAACACGTATTCAGCCGCCAACATATCGATGAGTTTTTGATTGTCATAATTCATAACGTTAAGCACCTTTGCAACTGTTGCAGGCCGCGTCTGATCCAGCTTTTTACTGTGCCAAGCGGAGTATCAATATGATCAACTAACTCACTGTGAGTCAAGCCTTTGTAGTAGGCTAAGTGGATCGCTTGTTTTTGCTGTTCATCTAGTTGCTCTATACAATCAACGAGTTTACTTTTATCTTCGTAATCAATAGCTAAAGGTGAGTCAGTTAAATCATCTGAGATTGCAGAGTCGTCATCTAAGGATTGCTCTTTACGCACTTTGTGATAGCGCAAAGAGTCTAAGCTACGATAACGAACAATGCTGATCATCCAGCTGATCACTGTGCCTTTGGTTACTTGATAATCAGATGCATTGTGCCAAATTTTCACAAATGCATCTTGCAGCGCTTCTTCGGCATGAGCACGATTGCTTAACATTTTTAAGCTGATCGCAAACAGCTTTGCGCTTGTGGCATTATACAATTTAGCAAATGCCTGTTTATTGCCCTGCGCGGTTGCACTTAGTAGAGGTAATAATTCGTCGGTTTCCATAGAGTTCCTATTATTATTGTCAGTTAGTAAACGTATGATGATGTAAAATGGATGCAAAAAACCAACTAAATGATGGGTGCTTATCATTATTTTCATGCTTTTCCACCAGTTAGCCTAGCAGTAAAATACGGCTTATCAAGTTGCGGCGATCAGTTTTATATCTGAGACTGCAGTCCTACATTCATCGTTTAGAGAGCTGGAAATGACGCCGCAAAGCAGAATAATAGGACCTACCAAAGTTAAATACTGACGAAATTGCAAAAAATCCTGTTACTTCCAATAAATGCCTTGTTTTAGTTATGGTTAAACAGTGCATGAATGTCATACAATGGGGTAAAAGTAGACCACATAAGAGAGATTAAAATGGCCGCATTCGGTACCGTATTTATGCCGCAGATGATTCAAGCACGTTTTACTGATAACGCTTGGAGCGAAAGCTCTGTTGTTCCGTCAGATAAAATTGAACTTCATGCTGGTGCACATGTTCTTCACTATTCAAGTACATGTTTTGAGGGGTTAAAAGCATTTCGCCATGAAGACGGCTCAGTCTATATTTTCCGCATGGACGCTAACATTGCCCGCATGAAACAAAGCTCGCATTTATTAAGCTTACCTGAAGTTGATGGAGCCAAGCTTGAAAAAATGATCATTGATATTGTCCGCCAGTATGCTGATGAAACGCCGTTACCACCGGGCTCTATGTATATTCGTCCAACTCATATCGGTACTGAAGCTGCCATTGGTAAAGCGGCTGTGCCGTCATTAAGTTCATTATTGTATGTGCTATTATCACCTGTGGGTGATTACTTTGCTGGTGGCGCGACTGCGTTGCGAGTATTACTAGAAGAAGATGGTATGCGCTGTGCCCCGCACATGGGTATGATCAAAAGTGGTGGTAACTACGCTAGTGCATTAGCACCCATTACGGCAGCACGCTTGCAACATCAAGCCGACCAAATTCTATTCTGCCCAGGCGGTGATGTACAAGAAACTGGTGCCGCAAACTTTATTTTAATTGATGGTAATGAAATTATTACTAAAGCGCTAGACAGCACCTTTTTACATGGCGTGACGCGCAGCAGTATTTTAACCATCGCTAAAGATTTAGGTATGACAGTATCCGAGCGCAATTTTACAGTCACTGAATTACTTGAGCGTGCTGCAAAACCGGGTACTGAAGCTGCTTTATCTGGCACTGCTGCGGTATTAACCCCAGTGGGTACTTTTATTCATAATGATAAAGAATACAAAGTGGGCAGTGGTGAAGCAGGGCCAACGACAATGCGTTTGCGCCAAGCCTTGAACGATATTCAATGGGGTAAAGCACCAGACACCCATGGCTGGTTAACCAAAATCGACGTGTAAAGTTAAACGATATGTTTTTACAAAAAAGCCTAGGTTATTTATAACCTAGGCTTTTTTATGGTCTAAGTTATTTAATAATCTATACTTTCAACTGTGTAAGTTAGCTGCACAGGTGTGTAAAAATAACGTATGTATACACAGCAAGTATCACGAAACTAATCAGCTGATATCTTAATACTATGAAATATATATGAATATTTATTTCCATTTGATTTTTTTAGTGGCGCATAGATTGCATTTCTATTTGGGTATAACTAACGACAAAAGGAGCGTTTATGTGGGCCGCAATAAGTTACTTATTATTGGCAATTGTATTTATCATTATGGGGTGGCAGGTTAGTCCTAGCTATTTTTCGCTGCTATTCTATTGGACGGCTTTATCTTTATTACTGGTAAGCGGTGCCTATTTTTTTAATATTGCAAAAATTTTTCGTAAACGAGAAAACGGTGTTATCCCGTTTTACATTCGTTGGGCTTTCATACCTTTTTTATTGGGGGCACAAGTTTATAACGCGTGGAGCCGAAAGCACGATAAAGTACCGCCATTACAACAAATTAACGAACACTTATTTTTAGCCTGTCGCTTATTCCCTTCAGATATAGATACTTTAAAAGATAACGGTATTACCGCGATTTTAGATGTAACCTGTGAATTTGATGGACTTGAATGGTCATCAACACAAGAAAACATAAACTATTTAAATATCCCAGTGCTTGATCATCGAGTCCCAACACGTTCGCAGCTTAATCAAGCGATTAACTGGATTGCCCATCATATTAAAGATAATCGTCGTGTGGTGGTGCATTGTGCGTTGGGTCGTGGTCGTTCAGTGTTTGTGATGGCGGCTTATTTACTCAGTCAAAATAAGGAGGCTGATGTACATCAAGTGCTTGCGCAAATAAAAGAAACACGCGAAACCGCTAATTTAAATAAACACCAACTGCGTCAACTAGTTAAACGCCATAAAAAGGGTGAGTTATTAATCAAAAATAAAGCGGTATTAATTGCTAATCCAGTTTCCGGCACTAAGTTATGGCAGCAAAAAGAGCATTTAATTGTTGCGCGTTTATCTGCTTATTATAACTTAAAAGTGATGATCACATCAGTCGAGCAAAATGGGATTGTGTTGGCCAAACAAGCGATAGCTGATAAACCAGATATGATCATCGCCTGCGGCGGCGATGGCACAGTGGCAGAAGTGGCAAGTGTTTTGCTAAACACAGACTGTAAATTAGGTATTATCCCATTTGGCACGGCCAATGCTCTAGCACATGTGTTAATGGGAATTAAGTCAAAGTTGATCCCTGTGGAAGTAGCATGTGATTTGATTATTGAAGGGCAAACCAAGCAAATGGATACAGCATATTGCAATGGTGAGTTGATGTTGTTGTTAGCAGGGATTGGCTTTGAACAACACATGATTGAAAAAGCCGATCGGGATACTAAAAATGAGCTTGGTCAGTTCGCATATTTACAGGGCTTCTGGCAAGCTTTGGGTGAACAAAAAGCCCAAGATTTCACCGTACAGCTAGATGATAACGAGCCGCAGCAAATACATACCAATAGTTTAATTGTCGCTAATGCTGCACCTTTTACTACTTTACTAGCGCAAGGTGGGGGACAGCCAGATCATTACGATGGCTTGCTCGATGTTAATTGGCTCACTCCAAACCAAGACGCATCAGCCAATGTATTAAGTATTGCTGAGCTGGTATTTAGCAGTATTACCCAAGCACATTTTGCGATTAATTCACATCATACCAATGCGCGCCGCGTTGCAATATCGGCGACTCAGGAAATAAAATATGTACTTGATGGTGAAGTTAAAAGTGCTGATAAATTGATCATTGAAATTACTCCGCAATCACTGGCGGTGATCTGTGCAGAGCAGGTCGAGTAACTGAACTTGTTGCGCGTTATAAGCTATAACGCGCAATGGCTGTTACTTCTTTTTAATACTAGGCCACACAAAACCGCTGTTTTGCGGTTGTGCATCGACACAGTTATCGAGGTATAACTGCTCGACCTTGGTACGCGCCCAAGGTGTTTTACGTAAAAATTTAAGGCTCGATTTTACACTTGGGTCAGATTTAAAACAGCGAATATCAACATGCTCACCCATTGCTTTCCAGCCAAGTGTTTGCTCGAGTTTTACTACTATTTGTTCGAGTGTAATGCCATGTAACGGGTTGTTTGCTTGCTGATTCATAAGTCACTATTGCTTGATAAAAGTCGCTGCTATTGTAACGTAACTGTGCGTTGATACCAATTCTATTAATTAACGCGAATTGTTTTAGGGGCGGTTGGGTAAATAATTTCATTTTGCTCGTTGAGCATTAACCAATTTAACGCGCTATTATTGTGATGAGGGTTTTTTGCTGCACAGATCACCCGCACATTAGCCATTAAAATAATCGCACCTTCACTGTAGCGTTGATCTTCAAACCAACAGAGTTGCTGCTCGCTAACTTTATTTTTTGCGTCAAGAAACAAGGCTGGTTTTTGATTATTACTGAAACTATTAGCCGAGTAAATTACACTGATAAAACAGATGCCTATAATCGTTATAATTCGCATATTTAGCCTTTGCATTAAAAAAAAACTACACTAAGCTTATACCTAAGTTACCCCAAAATACTAGTTTCAGTTGCAATTAAATGCGTTTAAACCAGCCCACTTAGGGTTTTAGGGTGACTTGGCCATAAAATGTGTTAGGGTAAAATCCACAAAAATAATTTTCTAAAGACAAGGTGAACACATGCAATTTAAACAAACGATGATTGACGAATTTACACTGTTAGCAAAATTTCCATTAACCAGTAAAATGCAAGGTATTAAGTTACATAGTGATGCTGATGAAAGCTTATTAAGCGCGGCACAACGATTGTTTGATAAAGGTATTATAGATAGCCCAGATGGCGGTTACTTAACCGATCTGGGCTTAGATCTGATAGAGCACGTAACCGTGCTGCACAGTGCGTTGGGTAATTAAAAAATATCAGGCTGCATCCGGTTGGTTTTGTGGTGCAGCATCAATAAATGCATCAAGCTTGTTACAACGTTCATAAATGGCTGCTATTTTCGGATACGCAGTCATATCGACGTTAAAACGATAAGCATTAAATACTTGCGGCACTAAACACACATCAGCAAGGCTAGGTTTATCACCCACACAATATTCATTTGTATGATCAAGTAGCTGTTCAATTTTTTCAAAACCAACCTCTACCCAATGACGATACCAGGTATTTTTGATTGCATCGTCAGCACCAAGTTCACCACTTAAATATTTCAGTACCCGTAGGTTATCAATAGGATGAATATCGCAGGCAATGGCATAACATAAATTACGGATCTGGGCTTTTTGCCAGGCATCACCAAATAATAGTGGTGTGTCGGGGTGTGTTTCTTCAAGGTATTCTAAAATTGCCATCGATTGTGCGAGTACACCGTCATTGGTTTCCAGCGCAGGTAATAACCCTTGCGGGTTTTTATCTAGGTATTCAGGTGCTTGTTGCTCAGATTTTAGTAAGTTAACAGTTACTAACTCATGCTTAATATTTTTTAAATTAAGCGCAATACGAACGCGATATGCGGCAGATGAACGAAAATATGTATAAAGTTTCATGGTTCAATTATCCTTGTGGGCCACTGTAGTGTTTTTTAATAGTTCGCCAGCAATCAGTGTAGTTAGGTTGGCGCTCTTTGCCTTCTAATGCGTATTTTGTTGGTGAAATAACGTAACGTGATTCAAACATAAACGCGAGGGTATTTTCGTAGCGTTGCGGTTCAAGCTCTGCGTTAGAGGCCTTTTCAAATACATCAGCTTCTGGGCCATGCGGTGACATACAATTATGTAAACTCATGCCTCCTGGTACAAAGCCGTGCTCTTTGGCGTCGTACACGCCTTCAATTAAGCCCATAAATTCACTCATAATATTGCGGTGATAATAGGGTGGGCGAAAAGTGTTTTCTGCCACCATCCAGCGTGGAGGAAAAATTGCAAAATCAATATTAGCAACACCTTCTGTGCCTGACGGGGATGTCAGTACTGTGAAGATAGACGGATCAGGATGATCAAAGCTCACTGTATTCATTACATTAAAACGTGCTAAATCATATTTATAGGGAGCGCTGTTGCCCGTCCAGGCTACAACATCTAAAGGGGAGTGGCCTATATCACAGCGGAACATATTACCGTTGAACTTAGCAACCAACTCAAACTCACCTTCTTTATCTTCAAAGGCAGCAACAGGGTATTGAAAATCACGGTCGTTAGCGTAGCCGTTGGCTCCCACTGGGCCACGCTCAGCTAACACATAAGCATGACCATAATTTTCACAGATATAACCACGAGCAGTATCACAGAGCAAAACGACTTGGAATTTAATGCCACGCGGGATCACTGCGATTTCACCCGCTTTAACCGTTAAATTACCACATTCTGTTTTCAGCAGTAACTGACCTTGCTGAGGCACAAATAACATTTCGCCGTCGGCATTATAAAAATAACGATCAGTCATTGATTTATTCGCTACATAAACATGGATGCCAATTCCTGTTTGGCCATTGGCGCTGCCGTTTGCAGCCATAGTGATCAAACCATCAATGAAATCGGTTGGCGTAGTTGGAATATCAATTGGATCCCAACGAAGCATAGTAGGTGGAGTCGGGACTTCGGTAATTGGAGCGGTGCGAATTAAACCGTTATCAATTGCGCTGTAATCACCTTGGACAACCGATGGGCGGATACGGTACATCCAAGTACGGCGGTTATCAGCACGCGGCGCAGTAAATGCTGTGGTACTAAATTGTTCAGCGTATAAATCGTATTTTACTTTTTGCGGGCTAAACTGCCCAATAGGCAATGCGCCAGGCAGAGCTTCGGTTTCAAACTCATTGCCAAATCCTGTCATATATTTTAATTCGCTGGTCATCACTCGACTCCTTTATGTTTTACTGTAAGATACTCTCAAGTGAGACTAAATTCAAACATCATGCTTTTTGCCACTGTACATATTTATGGACACTTAAACATGATTGTAAATTAACAGGACATAGCCGCCATGGCTCTCGATTTAGAGACATTTTTACCTTATCGTCTGGCTAACTTAGCCAGTAAAATGAGTGAACAGTTTGCACCCGTGTATCAACAGCAAAGTGATTTAAGCATTCCTCAGTGGCGTATTTTGTTTAATTTAGCCCAGTTTGGACAAAGCAACGCAAAAGCATTGTGTGAGCAAGCAGCAATGGATAAATCCACTGTATCACGGGCAATTAAGGCATTGATAGATAAGCACTATGTAGAGAGTTTAATCGATCCGGCAGATAAACGCGCCAGCTTGTTAGCGTTGAGTGAGCAAGGGTTGGGCTTGTATCAGCAGTTAGCCCCAGCTGCTTTAGCGTGGGAGAAGAATCTGTTGGATGTTTTAACTCAAGCCGAGTATCAAACCTTGCTTAGTTGTTTAGATAAGTTAACTAGTAAATTAGATGAATAAAACAAAAAGCCCATCAAAAGATGGGCTTTAAAATTAATTTAATTTGTAAGTTACCTTAGCAAATTAGAACGTGTAACGAACACCTACACGCATTTCCCATAAAGAGGCATTGCGTTGTATTGACTGCTCTGCACTGCGTGCACTGAAGTTTGAGTAAACGTATTGACCTTGGTCATTGACGTTCACTTCAACCATTTTATTACCAACGAAAGAACCTTTCTTCAATACACCCCAATCATCGTTCAACATATTAGTTAAGTTATCGATAACGAAGAATGCTTCACCTTTATGACCGTCCATAAAGCCTGGGATTTCTTGAGTAAGTTTGAAGTTAAATTTAACAAACCAATCAGAGTTTTGCGCATTTCGAGAAGAAATTTCACCACGTTTCAAACCTTCAGAAGCGATAAAGTCGTTAAACTCGTTAATTTCATCAGCGCTCATGTTGTAAACAACATTAGGATCGTTTTCTAGTGGTACATATAGCAATTGACGTGCGCCATTAGAGTTTCTATCGCCAAACTGGATATCACCTGCATTTGTGTTTCTATTGCTCTTATAAGTAAAGCTATATGGTAAACCTTTATAAGCTTCACCAAATAGGTTAAAGCGGGTGTTATAACCATTGAAGAACTCATGATTATAAGCAAGGTTTAATGTAAAGCGATGTGGAATTTCGTAATCTGATGTAGCTACTCCAGGATTTCCTGGGTTAGTTGTTGCTAAGTTACCGTAGTTTGAGCTAGCAACAGAGCTGGTCATTGGATTTACGTCGTTAGCATCAGTATAAGCATAAGAGAATTGTACTGAGATACCGCTATCGAATGACTTACTTACTGCTGCGGATATGATCGACGAATCACCACTGTCACCATTTACATTAGTTAGTAATAGTTCGCCACTACGATATTTACCAGGGTTTAATGGATCTTCCTTTCTTTCATAGATAGGGCGTCCATCGAAAGTAGTATCACCAGAATCTTGTAAAGCAATATCTACAAGCGTAGCAGCATCACGTTTTTTGGTATACAAATAATCCAAAGCAAACACGTAATCGTTTTCAGTTGTGTAAGTTGCTCCTAAAGAGTACTTCCACTCAGATGGGATTTCAAAGTTAGGATCAACTGCGTTTGCAGTTGCATCACCAGAACCAATTTCAGTGTTTGCAACTTTATCAAACATATCTTGTGGAACTTCATAACCTGGAGTGCCACTATTTACATTTGGCGTATCAAATAAGTCAACTAGAGTAACTTCGTCATCACCAGAGCCAACTTTATAAGAGTTACTGATATCGCTAATGTAAGTACCAATATTGGTAATACCATCATTAGAGTATGAGTTAGATAGCCATACATTTGGGTTACCGCCTGAGAACAAGCCAACCCCCGCACGCACTTCTAATGCATCAGTTGCATACCATTCAAAGCCAACACGCGGTTGAATTAAATCAATACCATCAAAAGTTGACTGGTTGCTATAGCCATAGCGATTAGTAAAGTTCTGATTAAGTGTTGGTTTATCATCACTTGAATAGCTGTCGTAACGAAGACCAAATGTTAGAGAAGCATCGATATCTGAGAAGCTGTATTCATCTTGGACATAAAATGTATTTTGTGAATAAGCAAAGTTAGCTGCGGCATCATCAGGGTTATTCGTGCTTGCAGAGTTATTATAATAAACTGCATTAGCTATACCATTTCTATACGCATCAATTGATGCAAAACGCCACTCACCTTCAGTGTGTTGTACGAATTGGTTAAATACTTCTAGCTTTTCATACTCAAAACCAGCTGTAATTGTATGTTGGTTAAGGTAGTAAGTACCGGCAAACTTAGCTGTAGTAGTATCGTAGTTTAAGTCATTTGATTGACGAGAATCATCTGGGCCTACGTATACAGTTGCATTATCAGTGC
Source organism: Pseudoalteromonas sp. SG43-7 (assembly GCF_014164295.1). Taxonomy (NCBI): domain Bacteria; kingdom Pseudomonadati; phylum Pseudomonadota; class Gammaproteobacteria; order Alteromonadales; family Pseudoalteromonadaceae; genus Pseudoalteromonas; species Pseudoalteromonas sp. SG43-7. The sequence goes on along the minus strand of NZ_JACJEY010000002.1, from coordinate 72,450 downwards.
TGATTTGGAACTCACCGAAACTACTTGCTGCATCTAAAGATTCAACTCGTGCGTCTAGTTCTGATTTACCTAAACGGATTTCTGAAGAGAAGTTATCATTCCAGTCAGAGTATAAAGAAGCAACGATTGATGTAAACTCGGCGCCTTGCTCATAAAAATGGCTATCAAAAGCGAGTTCATCACCATCAGCATCTGATTGTGACAATGTAAATCCATCGTTATAGTTATAGATAAGGTTTGCACGGTGATTGTCGTTAATGTTCCAATCTAGTTTTACTAAGATTTTTTCATCTTCAACTGGTGAACTAGATGGTGTAGCGCCTGCATCATAGCCATATACATCTTTAGTAATTTGTTTAATTTGCTCAATTTCATCAGAAGAAACTAACGATGAGTAATTAAATTGTTGTACACCTTCAAGTTTTTCATAAGAGGTAAACAAGAATAGTTTATCGTTAATTAATGGTAAGCCAACATTAAAGCCGTAACGCTTTTCGCTGAAATCGCCATTATCAACTTTATCACCTTCAATTTTGTCGCCTTTCATCGAATCGTTAGTGTAATCGTAGAAAACTCCACCATGGATTTCGTTACCACCAGACTTGGTAACGGCATTAATGTTACATGATGTGAAGCCACCGTACTGAACGTCAAATGGCGCTAACTCTACCGCAACTTGCTCGATTGAATCGAAAGAGAAAGGTGCACGAACAGTTGGGTAACCATTTGAGCTAAGACCGAAGTTATCGTTCATACGAACGCCGTCAAGCGTTAAGCTGTTAAAGCGTGGGTTACCACCACCACAGTTGATTGTGCCACGGCTGTCATCGATAGCAACACGTGGGTCGATTCGAATAATATCTCTTAGATCACGGTTAATTGCAGGTTGGTTTTCAAGGTCCGTAAGAGTAAATGTTGAAGCCGGACCTGTACCACCTGACATTGTGCTAATAGCACGGCCAGTGACTACAATTTGTTCTATACTCGATTGTGGTTCAAGCGTTACGTTTACTGGGTAATCAGCACCTACTTGCAAGTTGATGTTATTAAATGATTGGTCAGCAAATACATCTGAATCAACAACAACACTGTAAGGACCGCCAACACGAAGACCTTTCGCGGTGAAGTAACCAGCATCGTTTGTTTCAGTTTCTTTTGTTGAACCTGATGGAACGTGAACGATAGTAATTTTTGTGCCTGCAGCAGGGTTACCATTAGGTCCCTTGATCTGACCTTTAATTGCAGAGGTCGTTTCATTTGCAAACGCTGCGCCACTTACGCCAACACAAGCTGCGATAGCAAGTGAAAGTGCTGTTTTGCGTAGTTGAATTTTCATTATTAATTTCCCGTGTAAGGTGTAATATTTTTTAGTTTTGGTATTAATTTACTCGGATTTTCCAAGCAGCTAAATTGTACCCTATTATTTCATTACAAATAAGTTACATTGCACATAAATTTGTAATAAAAGTAGTTTAGAACAAAATTGCGGTTTTTCGAGCAATTTAGTACCCATGGGTCAATTTACTCATTAAATATGACAAAAGTATGAAACCCAGTGCTTTATGCATAAAAAAACCCGCTAAAAGCGGGTTTTACATAGAGTTTTAAAAATTAGAACTTGTAGCTGATACCAATCTTAGCTTGCCATGTTGATGAGCTCGTTATTTGGCTATAGTTTCTTACATCAGCTCCACCAAAGCTATTATCAATAATATAGCGTCCTTGGTCATCAAGACCACCAAAATCATAAATAGATTGGTCTGAATAGCCCAAGCTTTTTTCTATACCCCAATCGCTATTAAGTAGGTTAGCGAAATTATCAATCATAAGGTATAGCTCGCCACTATGGCCGTTAGCAAAGCCAGGGATTTCTTGTTTAATGCTGATGTCCATGGTGGTAACCCAAGGCTGCGTTCCAGTATTTTTACCGATAATGCCGCCACGTTGAGAGATACCTGCGCGATCTAAACGCTCTGCTAATTGTGCCCAATTCATTTCAGAATCAGCCCAATTGACATTCGCATCATCAGCACCCGTTGGAATATAGGCCAAATAAGCACTGCTACTAAATAAAGAACTTGTGTCACCTAAGTGAGCATCTTTATGCATATTCATTGTATAACTAAATGGACGACCAGAATGGCGTTCAAAATACATATTAAATTTAGTCGCATAACCGGCAATAAATTCAGCATTGTAGCCTAAGTTAATTTTGAAACTATGCTCAACTTCATAAAAGCCACGTGCTGCCACATCTTGATTACGATTAGCAGTAATATTGTGCTTATAGTTACCTTCGGCTTGCGACGCTGATCCAACAGAAGACTCAGTAACATCTTGATGAGCATAACTTGCAGAAACAAATAAACCGTTATCCCATTCTTTAGCAATACCAGTAGAGATAATGATAGAGCGACCATCGTCGGTTGAATTAGTCATTGCAATATCAACATTATCTTTCAATGCACCACTGTAGATGGTTTCATTAATTACACGCTCGCCGTCAGCCGCTAAACCGATAGGACGGATAGAGGTATTATGCCATACAGCTTCATTTTCTTTTTTGTGGTAAGCAATTTCGGCCTGCCATTTAAAGCCATTACCTAATAGTTCAGAATCAAATTCATATTCAAAGCCAACTTGAGCGCGAATACTTGAAGGTAACTTGAAATCAGGATCAATGTAAGCAGTACTTCCTGCGCCTTGCTCTAACGAATTTTTAATAACATCAGGGACCTGAGTGATATCTGCTGGGTTATTTTGGTAGTAGTCGTTTATTACACTATTTGGTGCAGAAACGAGGGTAATACCATCTTTTTGAAATGAGTTGTTATACCAGACATTTGGAATACCGCCTTGGAAACGACCAATTCCACCGTTAATAGTTAATGCTTCAGTTGCATAATATTTAAAGCCAACGCGAGGTAGAATAATATCTAAACCATCAAGGTTCTCTTGATTACTAAAACCATAGGTGCTTAGAAAGCTTTCATTAAGAGTCGGTTTATCATCAGATGATAAGCGCTCATAGCGAAGGCCAGCTGTCACTTCTAAGTCATCATTTAAGTAAAAGGTATCTTCAATATATAAAGCTAATTGACTACGTGTTACATCATAGGCGGTATCTGCTGAATTATTAGTGTACGCATTTTGATAAGAGAAGTCATAAGCACCTACTTCGCGGTTAGCAAAATTTTCTAGACTAGTGAATTTCCATGTACCTAATGAGTTTTCAGCAAACAAGTTATATAAACGAAGTGACTCATATTGAGCACCAAAGTTAATTTCATGCTCGTCCATTAGATAAGTTGCATCAAGTGTCAGTGTTAAGTTTTCAGTTTCAGATTTGTTCGCATGGCGATATCTATCAGTACCAAAATTAAAGTTAGGGCCCTTTCTGCCATTTTCTTCTACGGTAATGCTACCTAAGTTTGAGCGAGTAATACTGTCAGAGGTCACATCTTTATAGGCAATACCAATCTCTGTTGAAAAGTCTTCAGTCCAATCAGAATAAAGTTTAGTGGCAAAATTATTAAACTTAGTAACATATGCATATGTATTTGATTTTAAGACTACTCTATTTCCACCTTTACTCTCATTTTTCTCAGCTTGATCGTCTTGCCATTGATATGTGAAATCTAGGCGATGCTCATCACTGGCATTCCAGCTAAGTTTAACTAATAAATTTTTGTTGGTGTCTTCAGGCGCGCCTGCTAATGAATCGGTTAAACCATATTCGTCATTTAAAATAGCAATAAAACGATTGTAGCTGTCTTCTGTTATTTTAAATTCATTTGCAGCACCAGAATCCTTAAAGCCATAATCTAAATCCTGCTCACTTGACCACTGTGCGTAGTTTACAAAGTAAAATAGTTCATCTTTAATAACTGCGCCACCGACATTAAAACCAAAACGTTGTTCAGTTTGAATCGGTTTTACTTTATTCGTTGAATAAGTTTTATAACCGGCTTTATCAGTATCTTCTTCTTTAATTGTTTGAACATCGCCGGCCATATCCGGTGTAGATGTTTCATAGAAACCTGAAAATTTGAATTCATTAGTACCAGACTTCGTTACGGCGTTTATTGTACCGCCGCCAAAGTTACCTTTAGAAGCTGAAAAAGGCGATACGTCAACTGAAACTTGCTCTATTGCGTCAAGTGAAACAGGAGGTTGAGACGTCGGGTAGCCACCAAAATTTAAACCAAAGTCATCGTTTTGACCGATACCATCAACAGTTAGACCGTTAGTACGAGGGTTGCTCCCCGCAAAAGTTAACTCGCCATTACCATTGATACTTGCTAAAGGATTTAGACGGGCAATATCTTTAATGTCACGGTTAAAGCTTGGCATGTTATTGATTGTATCTTCGCCAAAGGTACTGCTTGAACCACCAGATTGCTGAATAATTTTATAGCCTGATACTTCAATTTTTTCGATGTTAGCTGCTTGAAGCTGAGAATTAAGACGATATGTATCGCCCAGTTCTAAATATATATTTTCAAGCATGGTATCGGTAAATTGGTCTGAATCAATAAACACAGTGTAAGGGCCGCCAACACGTAAACCATTGGCAATAAAGGTACCGCTTTCATTGGTTGTTAATTCGCTTACAGTGCCAGTTGGTTGGTGAATAACTTTAATTTTCACATTTGCAGCTGCAGTGCCAGAAGGTGTAGTAATTTTACCACGCATAGCGGATGAGGTATCTGCTGCCATTACGCTTGTAGAAACACCTAAGGCTAGGATCACAGCCCCAGTTAATTTCGAAAGGCGAAGCTTATTCATTTTGTTGATTCCCGTGGAAAGTTAAGGTTTATTACTTGTTTGTGTTAGCTGACATCTTAAGTGCCTTTGCTAACGGTTTTGCTGAACTATCAAATAACGTATTTAATAATCCTGCTAATCGAATACCGGCTTGTTGTAAGCGAGTTTTAATAATCGGTGTGTTTTCGTAAATGTAGCTAAAGCCAATCTCGTCATTATTTAGCTTGTATAGTTTGTCAGCTAAATTGTGTGACTCTGTTACCCATTGCTCTGGTGAACTGGCTAGGTACTCAGCAATTATTTCTGCATTATTAGTATCAATAAACTGCGCGAATTCAGTGAATGATAGGTTCTCATTTTCGATTAATTTAGTGTCCCACAATGAGTGCAGGTTGGTTGGCTGGCCAAAAAAGGTAACGTTAACACGGTTACCACCTCTGTCTTCTGCACGTCCGGCATGAAACGGCTGATGGCTATCGCCAACTAAATGAACAAGAAAGCGTAAGCTAAAACGTTTGGCATCTATTGAGCTGTTTTTGTTTTTTAGTGTATCGATGGCAAAATACATCCCTTCAAGAATGTTGCTTACATTATCTTTATTTAAATTTTCATCGTGGTTGTGAGTAAATGTAGTTGAGTTGCTTGGCGCGTTGATGTAATGCCAACGAGAAGATTTTTTTTGCCAAAAAGGACTCGGATCAGAGCGCATTTCATCAGCCCAAGTAGCAATTTGCGCTAGGCTTTGCCCTTCTAAAAGTTCTTTAAGCTCTGCTTTAGTTGCGTCTGTTATGTGATTTTCGGCAATTTTACCGACAATTCTGTGGCCATTTTGTCCCCAAGCCAATACATTTTGTGATGATAAAAGTACTGCGCCGACTAAAAGATAACTAAATCCATGTGTAATTTTGCGTAACATTTGTGTTTTCCTCAATGATCTTATTTGACAAGAGCGGCCTCTTCTATGGCGCGAATTGTCCTGATTTTGAGATAAATAGGAAGGACTCAAAGAAATTCATAATTTCCCATTGATAGTTCTTTAAATTCATAAGCTTAACTGTTTTGGGTAAAATTACTTGTTGTAATAAGTAATTTAAATTGGTCAAATAGGAGGATGAATCGTTTTGGATTGTTGAACTTTTGAAAATTAAACAGCTGCTTTTGCAACACAGCTTCTTTGTTACTGTTTTGTTACTGTTTTTTTTGTTGGTTTGGCTCAGTGGCCAGCTGAGTGTGGTTACATCAACGGGGACCTTGAAGCCTTTAATTGAAACATCTAGTCGCTGTCAGACGAGGGCAACAGAAAACCAATTGCAATTAATTGTCTATGCCTCGTCGCAAAAGGTTGCTCGTTCTTTAACACAAAACCTGTGTGACGATCCCGTTGTAGCAAAACAATATGGCGAAGTGATCGCTTTATGGGGTTACCGTACTGCCGATAGCATTGAGTTCATTGGTAAAGGTATTGCTGATTTAATTTTAGCAAAAAACAACATTATGTCAGCCTTCAAAGCTGAATCGACCTATAACTACCAGCCTGTGGTTGGCTTTCCAAGTTATACTGCGTTTTTTATTTCAGCTAAAGAAAAGCCAAAAATTAACAAGCAATACTTTTTGGGGAAACGGATTGGCTTACTTGATTATCCTACAAGCCGATCGGGGCATATACTACCTAAACAAAAGTTTAAAGATTTAGGGATCAACCTTGAAAATTTAAAAATTACTTACGCCAGTTCACATAATGAGCTTAGGGAGTTATTAGCCAATGGACAGGTTGATTTAATAGCCTCTTTTTGGAAGGAAGCAGATCAGGCGCATTTTTCTAAAAATTATATAACTCCAATCAGCGATAATGTAATAGGCACACGTTGGTACTTTAAAATGCAGCATGAGAACACTGATTTGCTGTGCGCTATCCAATCTCAATTAATCCAATTATCTAAGCAGCAAGTGTCGACTTATTTTAATCATGTTGAACCATACTGGCATTGTTCAGCGGGTAAAGCTGAATTCTTAGGAGAGCAACGTGATGAATAATAAGCGCTTGTTTGGCGTGACACTGCTTATTTTTAGTGCGGCGCTATTGACGTTTAAACTCTCTAGTTATCTGCAGCAGGCGCAACATAACGATTTAATAATGGCTGATATTGAAAACCGAATTGCACTAGATTTACCTCGGTTAGACTTATCAAATCGTTTTTTGAAACACTCGGGTAATCATGATGCTATTGTTGGTTATCTACAACGTTTGAATATGCAATTGATACAACAGCCAATTCAAGTTAATACCATCAATGATGTCTCACTGGCATTAACAAATAATGGCCGCGAAAGTCGGATAGAGTATCTTGAAACAAGTGATCAAAAAGTTGCGATTACATTTTTAATTGAGACGCGTTGGTGGCATACAAGCGATATTTATACCTTTATTGTATTGTTATTATTGGCTTTTTTATTTTCTAAGTGGGCTGAACTTATTAACCGAACATCGCTGAAACACTTAGCATTAAAAGAACAAGTAGAGCAACTTCCACTGATTAATGTGCAAGTGAAACTAGTGATTGATTTGCAAGCCAAAGTTTTGGCTATTAATGATAACGCTGAGATAAAAGCTGGCTTAGCTAACAAACCACTGTGTTTTTACTTGGCTTTAATCGAGTTTTGCGTTGAGAATCCGGACGTGACACTTAATCAAAACAAAGATGTGCCGGATGAGTTAATTGAACTTGCTAATAAGTATTTTTACCGATTAACACAACTTGGCCATACTATTCGTAAACGGCCTAATTTTACTAACAGTCTAGAAAAAACCTTGAGTGAAATTAGGGCTGCATTGGATGAGGTACTTATTGAACACTCACAGCTGAAGGAAATATATTACCCTCCTAAGGCACATGGTGAAGGCTCTCGGTCACGGTTACATAGTTATGGTTTATCGAATATCAAAGCAGATGATATAGAGGTGATAGGCAAATAACCTTAACCTGGTTAGTGAGTTAGTTCAGAATAAAAACCTCACACTGCTAATACTTAAACTGTGTGAGGTAAGCTCTGATTATTTAGGAGCAAATTCAATGGCTTTGACTGGACTATTTTCAATAAAGAAGCGTTTTAATGCCTGTGCATCTGTTTCGTCAGTGCTGACAAATCCTTTATGATTTATCAGTATCGGGTAGCCGTCACCGCCAGATGCATTGTAGCTATTAATGCTCATGCGATAGGTTTTGTTTTTATCCAAAGCTTTGCCGTTGATCATCACTTTAGTCAGCGCATTATCGTTACGCTCGAAGCTTAATTTGTGGTATTGCAAATAAGCACCAGAATCCGGTGGGAAACTAGTTACAGTCTCAAGGTAATCCCAAAGCTCTTGGCCTTGCCAATCAATATACGCGATGCGATTTTTAAAAGGGTGTACTTTTAAAATATCTTTATAACTAACTGCACCTGCAGCAATACTATCACGTACGCCACCGCCACTGATGATACCAAAATCGGCGCCAACAACATTCATTTGTGCTTGCACAATAACGCGCGATAAGTTGGTTTGTTGATAACGAACTTTATTGCGATCGCCCTCAAGCTTTGCATCAACATAACCAATTTCACCTTCAATTTGTTTTGCACCTTTGGCTTGGTAATCAGCTAAAAATGTTTTTAAGGCAGCGTCTGGTTTGATGTATTCGTTGGCAAGCTCAGGCTTAATTGAACCATCAGCTTGCGTTTTATCAACGTATAAGTTAACTGGCAATAATTTATAATCTAATAAGGTTAATACGCCGTTTTCTTGTTTAAACTCGGCTTTGCCGACATATTTACCCCATTCATGAGCTTGCATTATCCACGTACCATTTTGTTGGTCTGGTTTACATGTCATACCGGGTTTAAAGTTATCGTCATTTTTATTTTCGCTTGCCATGCACACAGGTTCTTGTGAGTGACCGCCGATGATCATATCAAGGGTATGAGCTGGTAAAGAGCGGGCAAGAGTAACATCGCCAGGTGCATTTATACCATAATTCGCATCAACATAATGACCCATATGAGTTACTGCAATCGTGATATCCGGTTGATACTGTGCTTTGATTTTCTCGGCTAAAGCTTGGGTTACTGCAACGGGCTCTTGAAATTCAAGGCCGCCGATATACTGCGGGTTGCCGATTTTAGCGGTATCTGTGGTTGTCAAACCAATAACGGCTATTTTCAGCCCTTGCTTGTTAAAAATCTTATAGGATTCGAAGGCATTTTTACCGGTTTTTTTATCAATTATATTAGCCGAAAGAAGCGGGAAATTTGCCCACTGCTGCTGTTGTTTTAAAACACTCAGTGGATTATCAAATTCATGATTACCAATCGCCATCGCATCGTAACCAATTAATGACATTCCTTTAAAATCAGGCTCTGCAAATTGCAGGTCTGATTCTGGAATGCCTGTATTTATATCACCACCAGATAGAAGTAGCACTGCGTGACCTTGTTGCTGCGCATTAGCACGTAACTGGTCTATTAAGGTTTTACGTGCAGCCATACCGTATTCACCTTTTTCGTTATGCCAAAAACGGCCATGATTATCATTGGTATGTAAAATGGTGAGATAGTGAATATCTGCTGTGTCAGCTTGTTGAACGGAGGTTTGATGATTACTACATGCAGTAATGCTTAGTAATAGGAAAAATGAAAGTAATATGCGCATAATATGACCCGTGTTGTCAGTGTTGTGCTATTTATTAAGCGCATAGTTTAAACTAGTTTTATTGCAAAATAACGTAATTATTCTATTTTAATGTCATCTTGGAAATTTAACTTTCCAGTTGCCGCTAATTGACGTCGCTGTAACTCTTGTTCTGCTAATGCTGATTTTTCATGGTTATTACCCACCATCCAGTTTAAAAAGCTTGCCGGTAACTTAGTGTACGCCTCTCCTTGGTGTAAACCAAAATCACAGATGTGTTGCTCTTCATACGACATAGTTGTTAATCCTGTTGTGTGTGTTTTATTGTTATAAATAATACTAACAAAATAAACTCGGCTATTAAGACGATTTCGTTTTAAACAAAATTTATTTATAACGTGAGTGAATAACAACACATTGTAACCACATGTAATTTAAATGTAATCAATTCGGTTTGATTTGTTTAAAGGTACGTTTTGCTATCGTAATCTCCACAAGAGTTCTTTACTATTTGCATTAAATTCACATAACCACAACATTCTTCAGGATAAATATAATAATGAAAAAACTATTACTATGCGGTTTGTTAACCGCAACCTCATTTGCAAGCCATGCAACTGTAGTTGAAATGCAAACTTCACAAGGTGCTATTAAGGTTGATTTGTTTGATCAACAGACCCCCAAAACGGTCGAGAACTTTTTAAGTTATATACAAAGTGATGCGTACAATCAAACCGTGATCCACCGTTCAATCAAGGATTTTATTATTCAAGGTGGAGGCTTTACTTTTACCGATGATTTTAAAGCGATCACAACGTCACCAGCTGTTGTGAATGAGCCAGAATTATCGAATGTAAAAGGCACGATTGCCATGGCTAAATTAAGCAATAATGCGAATAGTGCCACAAGTCAATGGTTTTTTAATCTCAAAGATAATAGCGCAAACTTAGATAAGCAAAATGGCGGTTTTACCGTATTTGGTCAGATTACAGCAGATAGTTATGCAGTGCTTGATAAGATCTCTGCTTTAGTGCATTGCGGTGAAATACCGGTAGTTAATCTCACTAAAGACCAATGTGCAAGTGCAGATACTACGCTGACTATTGCTAATTTAGTGTCGATCAATAGTGTTGTGGTACTGGATAATGATCCAAATTCGTCAGTAAATTTATCTCCAAAAGAAAATACGCTAATTGACGATCCAACTCCAACTCAGCCTGATGATGGGGATAGCTCAAGTGGTAGTATGAGCTGGTTACTACCATTATTATTGCTTGGCTTTAAACGCCGCCGCGCAGCTTAAAGGTATATACTTGCTATCGGGTTATGTGTCCCGATAGCAAACGTAACGCTTTAGAGTGCAAATACCCGCATTACTAATAACACCCACATAGTTAAAACCAGTAAACAGCCAAGCAAAAAGCTATAATAGCGAGGTTTTACGCTATTGCTGCCTAAATGAATAATACTGTGAATGACGCGAGAAATCACAAAACCCCAGGCTAAAGTAATAAATACATAACCCGCTGCATTGAGCTGTAAAGCAGCTAAACAGGCTACAAAAAATAGCACTGGTATTTCAAACTGATTAATAAAGTTTCTACCGGCAATATGTACATCATCACCCGCATTATTTAATTGCATAGTGGCAAAATCTTGCATAGTAATCGTTTTGTTACGCGCCGCACTAAAACGGCGGCGGCCCATGACTACCATTACCGTAAGAGTGAGTAGTACCTGAGAAAACATCGCGAGTAATACATATTTTTCCATTAAGAGTCTCATTTGATAAATAACCTAGCTTTAAGCCTAGCAGTTTGTCTTTATAATTCACAATGTGTTACAAAGTATTTAGAAAAATGATTGCAAGCATTTTGAATTTTACCGATCATTCAAACAACAAATAAGTATGGATCACATTCTCAATATGAAAAAAATAATTACTTTAAGCGCTATTGCTTTAGCAGTATTAAGTGGCTGCGGCACTACCACCACAGCGGTACAGCAGCAAACGTCATTACTTTCAGATACGCTGGTAATAAGTCCCAACGATACTCGTCAATATAAAACCCTTAAACTTGCGAATGAGATTGAAGTAATTTTAGTGTCGGATCCAACTGCTGAAAAATCAGCCGCTTCATTGAGTGTGGGTGTTGGTTTATTACATGATCCAATCAGCCAGCAGGGAATGGCGCATTATTTAGAGCACATGCTATTTTTAGGCACAGATCGTTACCCAGATACCAAGGGTTACTCTGATTTTATGACTAAAAACGGCGGCGCCCACAATGCTTATACATGGTTAGATATTACTAATTACATGTTTGAAGTAAATAACGATGCTTACGATGAAGCATTGGATCGTTTTGCTGACTTTTTTAAATCCCCTAAGCTTTACCCAGAATACACCGATAAAGAAAAAAACGCAGTAAACGCCGAATGGTCAATGCGTCGCGAGATGGATTTTTTTGGTCAGTTTAAGCTTGCCCGACAAATGATGGGCGATCATCCAGCTAATCGTTTTTTAATCGGTAATCTTGAAACATTAGGTGATAAAGACGGTAGCTCTCTACATAAAGAAACCGTTGATTTTTATAATAAATACTACTCTTCTAACATTATGAAAGTAGCAATGATTTCAAATCTACCACTTGCGGAAATGGAAGCGAAAGCACAAAAATACTTCGCTGATATTGAAGATAAAAAGATCGACAAACCAACTGTTACCACAAAGCTAGATTTTGATAACGTAGGTGGAAAACGCGTTCACTACGCGCCAAATGAAGACGTAAAAGAGTTACAACTTGATTTTACTATTACCGATAACAGCAATGAGTTTGCCGTTAAACCTAACCGTTTTGTAGCATACTTATTAAGCAATGAAATGCAAGGTAGCCCGGCGCAAATTTTGCGTGATAAAGGCTGGGTTTCACAACTTTCAGCCGGGGCAGCGCCAACCCAATATGGTAATTACGGTGCGCTGACGGTTAATGTGCAATTAACAGACGAAGGCATGAAAAACCGTGAAACGATCGTTGCAACAATAATGCAATATATTGATTTGATCAAAAAAGAAGGTGTAGATAGTAAATACTTTAATGAAATTCGCACTTCACTTAATAATGAATTTCAATTTTTAGAAAAAGGCGATGAATTTGGCTATGTCAGTAATTTAACTGGTAGCATGCAAGATTATCCACTAAACCACGTTATTAATGCGCCTTTCTATTATGCTAAGTTTGATGCAGCTGCGATCAACAACGTACTTGCGCAACTCAATGCTGATACTCTGCGTATTTGGTATACCTCACAGCAAGAAGAAACCGATTCACAATTGCATTTTTACGATGGTAAATACCGCATTGAAGATATCAGTGATGCTGAAATTGCCAGCTGGAGTAAGCCTAGTCAGTTTGCCTTAGCATTACCTACGGTAAATCGTTTATTACCTGAGAGTTTTGCGATTAAAACAGCACAATTTGCAGAGCAAAAACACCCTAAGCTGGTATATGATAAAAATGGCGTAAAAGTATGGCGTCAAGCGAGTCAAAACTTTGCCGAGCAACCGAAAGGTTTGGTCGAAGTTTACTTAAATACCCCAGATGCTCTGACGGATATCAAAGCTAAAGTACTTTATTCAGTATGGTCTGACTTATTTAACTTACAACAAAGCAAGCTAAGTACCGAAGCTGCCGTGGCAGGTATGAGTGTTGGCCTTGAAGCAAGTAACGGACTTGTCCTTTCAATGAGTGGTTTTACCGATAAACAAAATGTTTTACTCGCGCAAGCACTGACAAATATTGATGTGCAAGTAACTGAGCAAGGTTTTGCTCAAGCGCTTGATCGTTACCAACGTGATTTATTAAACGCCCAAAAACAATTCCCTTATTATCAAGCATTTGGTGAGTACTCTAAATTAATACGAACAGGCAGCTTTGACACCGATGCACTGATCAATACGGCAAAAGCATTAACCATTGCAGATTTTGAGCAGCTTAAACAGCATACCTTTGCTAATAACGAAATGCGGGTGTTCACTTATGGTAACTATAACCAATCAGATGTTGAAGCGATAGCTAAAGAGTTAACGGCAGTTTTACCAGCGGCGCATAAAAGCACTGAATTTGCGCGCAGTAAAGCGTGGTTACCGCAACCAGGCGAAACGATTGTATTGCAAAAAGATATTGATGTGGCTGATGTAGCTATCATTGATATGACTGTACACCCGATTGCAGGCTATAAGCAAAAAGCGCAAGCGCAAGTCTTACAAGGTCACTTTAGCACCGTCGCGTTTGACAAGTTACGTACTGAAGAGCAATTAGCGTATGCGGTTGGTGGTTTAGCAAGGCCGATTGAAGATTACTCAGCGATTGGCTTGTTTATTCAAACCCCGGTAAAAGATGTAAAAACCATGCAAGCGCGTTTTGAAGAGTTCAAAATGCAATATGCAGTAGAGCTTGATAACATGAGCGAAGAAACGTTTGCTCAACTTAAAAACGCCGTATTAGTGTCGCTTAAACAGCAGCCTAAAAATCTTAGCGATGAAATGGGCCCACTTATTGGCGATTGGTATCGTGAAAACTTTGATTTTGATTCAAAGGATAAGTTAATCGCTGAAGTTGAAAAAGTCACGCTTGCAGATATTAAAGACTACTACCAGCAAACTATGTTAAACCCACAAGCTGCGCGTTTAAACGTACAGCTTCGTGGTAGCAAATTTGCCGACAAACCGTTTGCAGATTTACCAAAACAAACATTGGTAACAGACTTACAAGCGCACTTTAATGGCATTAAATTGCAAAAGTAATTTAGCTAATTGAAGCGTTGAAAAAGATTAAAGCCCAAGCGATTTGCTTGGGCTTTTTTTTATGAATCATTATCTTTTAAATAATTTACAAAATGTACATACAGTGTAACTATATAAAAAAGGAACAGCTCAAACCGCTAGGATTTTGATGAATAAGATAGTGTCCATATTGCTACTGCTAAGCCCTTTTTATAGCTTAGCCAACTCATTTGCTGATGATTTTGTAAACGCTGCAAATGATAGAACAACACAAAGCGTGCGCTATGACGGCGCTTATCACCGTATTGCCTATCCAAATGGCGATGTACCTGCCAATATTGGCGTATGCACAGATGTGATTATTCGCAGCTACCGAGCATTGGGTATCGATTTACAAAAGTTAGTTCATGAAGATATGCGCGATAATTTTTCAGTCTATCCATCAACAAGAATATGGGGGCTTACTAAACCCGATAGTAATATAGATCATCGTCGCGTGCCTAATTTACAGGCTTTTTTTAAACGCCACGGTACAGTACTGCCCATAACTAATAATGCTCAGACCTATAAAGCAGGCGATATTGTCACGTGGATGCTGCCGGGCAATTTGCCGCATATCGGTATCGTGGTAGATACATACACTGCAGATAACAAAACCCCATTGATAGTGCATAACATAGGCGCAGGGCCGCAGCGTGAAGACGTGCTGTTTCGCTATAAAATTACAGGGCATTATCGGTATGAGCCAGCCGTTAATTGATCGCGGGTATCTGGAAACATTCAGAAAAGCCAGCATAGTTAGCTAAAAAGTCGAAGTGGCAGGGCAAAATTTACTCAGCACAGATAAACAAAGTAAAAATACTTGAGTTAACGAAATAGCCTAATTTTACGACTCTTTAAGGAGCGTTAAATGCATCAGAGTGTTAAACAAAAATTTACGACGTACCCTGAAAATATCGCGGTTGTATTACATGAGATCAGAAGTCTGATTTTGCAGGTAGCTGTGCAGGATGGCATCACTGAACTTGAAGAAACACTCAAGTGGGGAGAGCCGAGTTATATTTCAAAAATAGGCTCTACCATTCGTTTTGATCACAAACCAAAATCAGCTGAGCAATTTTGTATTTACTTTAACTGTAAAACTAAACTTATTGAAACCTTCAAAGAGCTTTATGGTGATACGTTTAGCTATGAAGGTAACCGTGCTTTGGTGTTTAAGCTTAATCAAACCGTGCCAGTTAAAGAGCTAGCCCATTGTATATCGTTGGCTTTGCGCTATAAAAAAATAAAGCACCTGCCATTGCTAGGTGCTTAAATTTAAGACGTTATTGTCCGACAGAAAGAGTAACAGCGCGATATAAACTCCCGCCTACGCAAATCTCGCGCTGACAATAGTTATTTGGCTCTTGCAGCGCGAGCCCCATGCAGTTTTTTATAGCTGTCGATCAAACGCTGATGACGATCTAACCCTTCAAGTTGCATATTGGTTGGAGTTAAACCGTAGAACATCACATCACCATTGATAGAGCCGACGACTGCATCCATTACTTCTTGGCCAAACATGCGGGTGAAGCTGTGAATGTAGTCTTCAATTTCTAAGTCATCATTTAGCGCAACTTCTAAAGTCGCGTGCATTGCTTGGTAGAATAACCCGCGTTCAACAGTGTTATCGTTAAACTGTAAGAAGGTTTCAACCAGTTCCATGGTCGCTTCTAAATCGCCTAATGCTAAATAAATTAGCAGCTTAAGCTCAAGAATAGTTAACTGACCCCACACGGTGTTTTCGTCAAACTCAACGCCAATTAAGGTGATGATATCGATGTAATTATCAAGCTGGCTGTCTTCTAAGCGCTCAACTAAGTCGGCAAGTTGGTCTTCATCTAAACTGTGCAGATTTAAAATATCTTCACGGTATTTAAGGGCTTTATTGGTGTTATCCCAAATTAAGTCTTCGACAGGGTAAACTTCTGAATAATCAGGCACTAAAATACGGCATGCGATGCCAAGGTCTGAAAATTCAGCAATATAAGCTTCTTTACCTAAGGCTTTTAAAATACCAAATAAGCTAGCTGTTTCTTCTTCGTTAGTACCTGAAAAATCCCATTCCACAAAGTCATAATCGTGTTTAGCACTGAAAAAGCGCCATGAGATCTTACCGGTTGAATCAATAAAGTGTTCAACAAAGTTTTCAGGTTCAGATACTGCCATGCTGTTGAATGTTGGTTTAGGTACGTCGTTTAAACCTTCAAAGCTGCGACCTTGTAATAGCTCTGTTAAGCTACGTTCAAGGGCGACTTCAAAACTTGGGTGTGCACCAAATGAAGCAAATACGCCACCGGTTTTCGGGTTCATTAACGTTACGCACATGACAGGGAATTGCCCGCCTAGAGATGCGTCTTTTACAACAACCGGAAAGCCTTGCTCTTCTAAGCCTTTAATACCGGCAACAATACTAGGATATTTAGCAAGTATCGCTTCTGGTACGTCTGGCAATACCAGTTCTTGCTCGATGATTTGGCGTTTAACAGCACGTTCAAAAATCTCAGATAAACATTGTACTTTGGCTTCGGCAAAGTTATTACCCGCACTCATGCCGTTACTTAAAAACAAGTTTTCAATCAAGTTTGATGGAAAGTACACAGTTTCGCCGTCAGAGTGACGCACATATGGGATCGAGCAAATACCTCGCTCAACATTACCAGAGTTAGTGTCGATAAGGTGCGAGCCACACAGCTCATCTTCAGGGTTGTAAATGCTCAAGGTATAGTCGTCTAAAATACCTTCTGGTAGTGAGTCATCATCAGTGAGCTGAAACCATTTTTCGTTCGGGTAATGAACAAATTCGCTGTTGGCAATTTCTTCACCAAGGAACTGGTCATTGTAAAAAAAGTTACAGTTTAAACGTTCAATAAACTCGCCAAGGGCTGAACATAATGCGCTTTCTTTGCTGGCGCCTTTACCATTGGTAAAACACATCGGTGATGCAGCATCACGAATATGCAATGACCAGACGTTTGGTACAATATTACGCCATGATGAAATTTCAATCTTCATGCCTAAGTCAGCCAAAATCGCAGTCATATCAGCAATGGTTTGCTCAAGCGGTAAATCTTTACCTAAAATAAAGGTGTTTTCGCTGCCTGCTGATTTTGCCATTAACATGGCTTGCGCGTCGTTATCTAAGCTTTCTATGGCATCAATTTTAAATTCAGGTATGGTTTGAATAACACGCTTTACGGTACAACGATCAATAGAGCGTAAAATGCCGGTGCGGTCTTTTTCTGAAATACTTTCAGGGAGTTCAACCTGGATTTGGAAGATTTGGTTATAACGATCTTCAGGGTCAACAATGTTGTTTTGCGCAACACGAATACCGTCAGTCGAGATATCACGGGCATTACAATACACTTTAATAAAGTACGCAGCACATAAAGCCGAAGATGCTAAAAAGTAGTCAAACGGACTTGGCGCAGAGCCATCGCCTTTATAACGGATTGGTTGATCCGCAATGACTGAGAAATCGTCAAACTTAGCTTCTAATCTAAGATTATCGAGAAAATTAACTTTAATTTCCATTGAGTTGGTCCACCTTCATGCGCACTAATAAGTAAGGCTTGCAGGTGTTTGCGCCAGACTTAGTCAGTGTATTTTCATTTAGCTGCAATTATCCGCTTTTTAGGGGAGCAGATACAAGTAATAGTCGTGGTTAATTGGAAAAAGAGTAATGCTCGCGAGGGTAAAGTTAGCAAGGTTAAAGGCCAAAGTTGTTAGTGTGTTTGAATTTACTCAAGAGAGTACTTTACATTAGACTGATACAGAATTAGACAAATTGCATGGTGCGCATGAGATGCAAGAACCCCAGCGGCCATCTCGTTCAGCTATCAGTGAATAGCGCTATGTCACCTTGCTAGTTTTGACACTTGGTATTATAATTAACGACAATTGTCGCTGGAGGTGTTTATGGAAACTTTAAAGTTTGATTTTATAAAAGTAGTGAGTGGTGGGTTAATCACTAACAACTCTAATGCATTAGAAGAAATTACTGTTGCTACTACAGGCTTGAAAGCTTCGTCTATTTTCCTTCTTAGTAAATCGCTTGGATGGGAACAAAAACTCATAGCTAAGACTATTGGTACTACTACGCGAACATTAGAGCGACATGTAAAAGAGCGCAAACGTTTAGGTATTAACTTAAGTCAAAATGCATTGGAAGTTGCACGTTTGTCATCTATAGGTATTTCATACTTTGGTGATGTAAAACGTTGGAATGAGTGGTTGAACACCGCTCATACGCAGTTCGATGGCAAAGCGCCAAAAGAGTTTTTGCATACCATTCGCGGCCGTGAGTTAATTAAGCGAATTATTTATGGGCTAGAGTATGGATTCACTGCTTGATGATTTGTTATAGAATTGCCCCAACTGAACATAACAATTCAAATAACGCGCTATCAGGCCTAGGTGGGCTTTATGCAGAAGGTAGATGGCACATGGCTGGTAAACCTGTTGTTTACACAGCAAGTAGCCGCTCCCTTGCAATGCTTGAGAGGTTAGTGAACGACTCTACGGATATACTTAACAAGCAGCTATCAGTCACATCTATATTGATACCTGATAAACTGAAAATTAAACGCTTGGTTGTATCTGATCTACCAAGTGACTGGGATGATCACCCTTATATATTAAAAACCCAAATAGTGGGTAGCGACTGGTTAACGAGTATGGGAGAAGCTGTACTGCAAGTTCCTTCATCTGTTTGTTCAGATGAATATAATTTTATAATAAATCCCGCACATACTGATGCGCATGAAATAAAATGCGTTGAATGCCAACCATTTAGTTACCCTAAAAGATTGGCTTTAAAGCTTTAGTAAGCGGCTGATTCGACCGCTTACTATCAGCTTGAAAATATATTTTCAACCACTCAGGCATGTTTTTAGAGCCTATTTTCATTGCTTCCAATAAGTGCTATTTATACAAAACAGTTCAGACTGTAAGCAAGAATCGCTATTCACTAATTATACTGGGTTTAATTTCTTAAACTGTGTGTCTGCCACAATTTAACAGAGCGTAGCGAAAACCTCGGGTGCTTGATTGCAGGCCGGGTGGGGAGTGTTCAAAAATCAGTTAGTCGAATTAGATAATAAAGAAAAGCACAGTGCTCAGTTAGGACTACTTTAAACGGGGGCGCTTGCGGGCGATTCTTTAATCTATTGATTTGATAGATAGAATAACTTAACCTATCTCATCTTAACTTTATTTAATAATCTAGGCAATAATAAGCACTTATGAAACAACTCTTTGTTAAAACACTGTCGGTCATTTGTAGTCTTTTATTTCTAATTATTAGTATTCTATTGATTTTCGGAATACTCACTCGTCGCGACGAGAGCTTAAATCTTTTTTTGTATATCCCATTCATATTTGCTCCGTACCTGTATGTTGTAGTTCGAGCATGGGAAGATAATATTTTAAAAAATCAGCATTTGATCATACGATTCATCATTCTCTGCTCGGTATTACTATTGATATTTCCTAGTGTGTTTGGTTACTTCTTATCAACAAGAGTTTATAAAATAACCTCTATTTTCTATTATACTAGTTCTACCTCTACTGCTGAAGTAGCGGTGTGTGAGCTTATAGGTTTGTTATTACTTCATTCGTTATTAACTTATTATACGAAAAAGCGAATAATACCAAATATATAAATTTAGTGAACAATTTGTTAGCGTGTATAAATTTTCAATAACAAGGTGCGTGATTGACTATGACATAGGGCCCGTAGTGGAATATTACAGGAGTAATTATTGAGTAATAGTTGGCTTATTATTTTGATTGAAAGCAACGTAGCTATTAGATAGTTAGGTCGCCTTAAAATGAACTTTCATTTAATGCAGTTGGCGCAAAGCCTACGTTAACAGACACTTTACTAAACGTTGTGTCATCGACGACATAATAGGTAGAAAGTAGAAGGCAAAGATAAGTAAAGAGATAAGTAACTTTCAGATTTTATCTCTGCTTATTTATCTAGGAGTATGCCAAGCCAATAAAGACATTGTTAAAGCCGCCCCCTAATCCCATATCACTCTAATTAATGGTATTCTTAACTTTATTTTTCTATTTTTTTCTTTTTTCACAATAGAAAGTGCCGAGATTAATCACCAAAGGAATTACCAAACCGACCAAAAAAGCAATTAACAATATGATTGACAAGTTGGTGTAATAGATAATGGAAGGCCACCCTCTTTGGCTTTTTTTATAAGTTAGAGGCCAACCATGGTTGATAACTATTTTGGTAGTGAGAGTTTCAAGGCTGTACCCCGTTTTTATGCTTGATTTTTCTTCATGTGAAAGCATTATGGATGCTACTATTATAAAAATAAATAAGAGCTGGATAAACAAGCTTTTGGATGGATAAATAGTCTTGAGCATAATGATTATGGCTTTTTTAGATGGCTAAGGATATATGCGTTCAGTATAAAGAGGGCGTTCCTATTTTACAACTCATGCATACCAGCGTGAAAAACGCTTAGAAAGTACAATCACAGGCAAACAATCTAAAAGATCTTACGTTTTGCAGGCATTTCACGCCAAAATAGTTGTTAGCTTAAAAATCCGGCCACTTAGTAAAAAGTTAAATAGTATCAGTCAGTTATTTTTTTTCGAATAATTTGACTTTAATAGGGATAATGACCCATTTAATAGCTGAAATTAAAGTACCAAGTACCAAGTACCAAGTAGCAATAGAAATGTTTTGAGCCTAAAAAGTAAATTTAGTTGTACAGTTTTGTTTGCTCAATTAAAGTGGCTGTATAGTTAAATGGGTTTGTTTTTAACCTTCACCTCGCTAACTTTTTCCTGCACCTAATTCTCCTAAGCTATCACAGCTGCATTAAAAGCTAGTAATTAACTACACTAAAAGCTAATTTTCAACTTCAGCAAAAACTAGCTGTGTTAACATGAATCAAGTGTCAGTAAAGCTTACACATTCTCTAGAGCGATTAAAGCTATTGCAAGATAGTGGCATTATTGCTGTGCAATCGAAAATGCTTGAGCGCACCGATAGAGAGCGCTTGACTAAGCATGGCTTCATTAAAGAGGTAATGCGAGGTTGGTATATTCCTTCAAGCCCAGATGAACAGCAAGGCGATGTAACGCTTGCTATACGTCCTTTTGTGTGGCATATATGGAAGCTTTAGAAATGGCAAGTGTAGAGCAAAATATTACTCCTTTTACAAAATTTCTAGCTTCGTTATTATATCCGATTCTTTCCTTGATAAAAAATTAGCGCGGGTATTTATTTCCCGCGCTGAAAAGCTAGACCATTTTTAACCTTTGTCGTTATGCTATCACTAGAAACCCGACAAATGCACAGGCTGCTGCGATGAGTGTATAGGGCAATTGAGTAATTGCGTGACTCATTAAGTTACAGCCTGAACCTTGTGCTGCAAGGACAGTTGAATCTGAGTAAAAACATGCTTGGCTACCAAATGATGAGGCAGATAACAGCGCACCAATCACCAGCGGTATATTTGCATCAACCGCGACTGCCAGAGGCATCACAATAGGAATTGTTACCGCAAAAATACCCCAGCTTGAGCCTGTAGCAAACGCCAAAATTGCCATTGCTAAAAACACCACTGCAGGTAAATAGCCTGCGGTCATGAATGGGCTTAAGGAATCAATTACAAACTGTGGTAATAGTAGTTGGTCGCACACATCTTTAAAAATAAATGCGGCGATCACAGTTCCTATTGCTGGCAACATGCTTTTAAAACCATCGAGCATTTTTTCAATCATTTCGGCAAATGGCATTAGCTTTTGCAGCATATAAAATGGCAGCGTCACGGCGAATGTCGCTAATAACCCTTTGTATACATCAATGTCAAAATACACAGTGAACGCAACGAGCAATAATATAGGCAGTAAAAAGTTGTACAGTTTGCCGTGGCTGTCTGCGCTTTCAAAGCTTTCTTCAACGGCTTTTACTGCGTATTCATCGGCAGTTTGCACTTCGTTGTACTGTGCAGGATCTACTTGCGGTTGTTCTTGCATCGCCTGTAATTGGGCTTTTTTCATCGGCCCAAATAAAGGGATAACACCAAGTACCACTAATGGCACAAGTAACACGGCAAACCATGCATACAGCATATAGGGTATTGCTTGAATATACACAGCAATACCTTGGCCTTCGACGGCTATGTTGTTATCAACCAACAAGCCGCCAAAAAACACCGCCCAGGTAGACAGCGGCACTAATACACAGATTGGCGCTGCGGTAGAGTCGACCACGTAGGCAAGCATTTCACGGCTGATTTTAAATTTATCGGTAATGCGTTTCATGGTTTCACCCACGGTAAGCGCATTGAGGTAATCGTCGATAAAAATCACGATACCGAGCAAAAAGGTCATGATCAACGATGAGCGTGGGCCTTTACAAAAGCGCAGCGCAAAACTACCAAATGCTGCTGCACCACCGGTGCGCACGAGCAATGCGATTAACGCACCAAAGCCACCACACACTAGAATAAGCCAGCCGATTGTTTCATCTACCATTACTTTTAACGATGCCGCAGCAAAGTTGCTAAGCATTTCAACAGGATTTAGCATAGCAAGGCCAACAAGGGCACCGATCAGCAAAGATAAAATAGGACGACGTAGCACGATCGCCAAAACCACCACTACAACTGGCGGCACAAGACTTAACGCAGAAGGTTCGAGCATTTAAGTATTCACAAAATAAAAAGCATTTGAGTAATTGGCTCAAACTGCTTAACAAAAACAAAGAATGTTAGCCCAACGGCTGATATTCCAAGTCACTGCTTTTGCACGCAGAAGTCACTGTTAGGTTTCGCGGTGGGTTTAGCACAATTGCGACACAGTAAAATGCGTTGGCTTGGCGCCAGACGGTGCAGGGGATGCATGCCGCTATTGTTATGCCGATAAAAACATCAGCGGGAAAATAATCTGCAATTGCGTTCGAGTCAATAAAAACTTTTAATTTAGTTAAAAATTCTTAATAGATGAATATTAATGCTTGCATTGTTTAGGTGAAACACCAAATTTTTGCTTAAACAAACGGCTAAAATGACTGGGATTGGTAAAGCCAAGATCGTAGCAAACTTGGCTTATTTGTTGTCCTGATTGTAGAAGTTGGCGAGATTTCTTTAATCTTAGCTGTTGTTGCCACATGGCCGGAGTTTGCCCAAAGGCGAGTTTGAATTGCTGGTAAAATTTACTACGGCTCATGCAGGCTATTTTACATAAAGTATCGATATCTAAAGTTTGATTAAGATGTTCTTTAATAAAATGTAGGGCATCGGTTAATGGGCATGCAATAGTTTGTTGGCAATTGGCGAGCATTAAATCGCGGCTTTGTTGTTGTAATAATCGAGTGATTAACTCATTTACTGATAGATCAATTAAATAATGACGATCTTGCTCGTTTTCGCTAAATAACCCAATCATCCGTTCAAGTAATTGTTGGGTTTGTTGATTGTGTTGGGTATGCACCAGCTTTGGAATGTAATGAAAAAAATCATCGCTGCTTATTTGCTGCTGCATATTTAGCGCGTCAGCTACTTGGCTGATTTTATCGCGGCTAATTTCGATAGCCAAACAGGTGGTAGGTTGCTTCATTGATGCTTCTGGGAAGTCGATTAAAACCCCTTGTTCGGGTGCTAATACAAATGATTGCTGGGGTAAAAATTCTTCATGGTAGTTACTGTCAGCAACGTGCATCACTTTTTTACCGCTGATCATGCCGCAAAACAGCAGTTCGCTGGAATGCAGTGCTACTTTTTGTGCGTCTTGGTAGGTGTCGTAAATGCTCAGCTCGGCGTTGTCTGAGGCAAAAGTAATTTTATTTTCGATCAGTACATCAACCGCTTGGCGCTTTTTAGTCAGTTTTTCAGTCAATAACGTGGTATTCATTTTATTTCCTTTAAACACGACCAACAGAGTTTGGACGCACAGACATGTTTTTTGGACAGCTAATCAAGTTTTTATGCTTCTTATAAGCTAATGTCAACAGGTGACGGATAAATAAACAACAATCTCCCGTCAAACTTAGTCAATTTGATTAAATTTAAAAAGCAACATTTTGAATAAAGGACACACACAATGATCTATGCAAATCCTGGCAGCGACGGCGCACTTATTAACTTTAAATCCCAGTACGGTAATTACATTGGCGGACAGTGGGTCGAGCCTGTAAATGGTCAGTACTTTGATAATATTAGCCCCGTTAATGGTAAAGTATTTTGTAAAGTACCACGCTCTGATAAAGCGGATATTGAACTTGCCCTTGATAAAGCCCACGCTGCAAAAGCTGCTTGGGGTACAACTTCAGTAACGGCTCGTAGTAATATATTATTAAAAATAGCTGATCGGATAGAGCAAAACCTTGAGCTTCTTGCAGTTGCCGAAACGTGGGATAACGGTAAAGCCATTCGCGAAACATTGGCGGCAGATATCCCACTGGCGGCAGATCATTTTCGTTATTTTGCCGGTTGTATTCGCGCCCAAGAGGGCAGTATTGGCGAGATAGACGAAACCACAGTCGCGTATCATTTTCATGAGCCACTGGGCGTTGTTGGACAAATCATTCCGTGGAACTTCCCAATTCTAATGGCCGCATGGAAACTCGCACCAGCGCTTGCCGCAGGTAACTGTGTGATACTCAAACCGGCTGAACAAACACCAGTATCTATTTTAGTGTTGATGGAAATTATTGGTGATTTATTGCCTGCAGGCGTGCTTAATGTAGTAAATGGCTACGGTAAAGAAGCGGGCGAAGCGCTGGCAACCAGCACGCGTATAGCTAAAATTGCTTTTACCGGCTCAACTCCTGTTGGCTCACACATTTTAAAATGTGCCGCTGATAACATTATTCCATCAACGGTTGAGCTCGGTGGTAAATCACCGAATATTTTCTTTAACGATGTAATGGAAAAAGACGATTCCTTCCTAAGTAAAGCCATTGAAGGCGCAGTACTTGCGTACTTTAACCAAGGTGAAGTGTGTACTTGCCCATCGCGACTATTTATTCAAGAAGATATTTACGAGCAGTTTATTGAGCGTATTTTAGAGCGCACATTAAAAATTAAACGCGGTAACCCGCTTGATAGTGAAACCATGGTAGGCGCACAAGCGTCTAAAGCACAGTTTGATAAGATTCTCAGCTATATTGAAATTGGCAAAAAAGAAGGCGCACAAGTACTTACTGGCGGCAATGTAGAGCAACTAACAGATGAGCTAAATGGCGGTTATTACATTCAGCCAACGCTGTTAAAAGGCACTAACGATATGCGGGTATTCCAAGAAGAAATTTTTGGCCCGGTGATTTCAATGTCGACCTTTAAAGACGAAGCCGAAGCACTCGAACTGGCTAATAGCTCTGAATTTGGTCTAGGCGCAGGGGTATGGAGCCGCAACATGAACCGTGCTTATCACTTTGGCCGCAAAATAGAAGCAGGCCGTGTATGGACCAACTGTTACCATATGTATCCTGCACACGCTGCGTTTGGTGGTTTTAAAAAATCAGGCATCGGCCGCGAAACCCACAAGCTTGCGCTTGACCATTACCAACAAACTAAAAATTTATTAGTAAGCTACAGCGAAGATCCGCTCGGCTTCTTTTAAATAAAGCGGTTAAGCTTAAACAAATAATTTTTATGAGTAATGAAAGCGCTGTATTGTTGCAGCGCTTTTTTACTTTTCTAAAGCACTGCGCTTTATATCCTCAAACACCTGTAATACCTTCCAAAATGACAATTAAAACAACACCAAGTCCTCTTTTTATATTTTTCGTGAAATAGAAGTAACCGATTGAATCAAAATAGGAATTCGACTGTGGTTAATACATCAATAAAAAATAAATTAAAAACGAATTACTCTTCAGGCTCGTTAGGTTTTTATGGAGGCTGGAGTGCAATCTAAGCTGCTAAAAATTAAATCCCAATTCCTTGAAGTCATTTAGATATTTTGAGCTCTTATATGCGCAAAAATATTGAGTTTGCAAAAAGCGAGGCGGAGCAAAAGGATCCCTTTGTGATGTCGTATTTTATGAAAAAGATGATGAATTTGAATATATTTATGCAAATATCTTTTAATGTCCTAAATTTTGTGAGGCTAGATATGCACTATCTTAGGCAAAGATATTTATGCCTGTTGCTTTTTCGTTTTACCCAACACCCTTAAATTTAATGAGTTTAATATAGCAATAAATTAAGTTGTTTGTTAAAACACTTTGAGTGTAAGTATGTTATCGGCAGTACTATGAGTGAATATAGTATGCTGATTGCTCCAGCAAAGAAATTCAACAAAGAGCCTGCACAAAGAAATGCACCTTGATACTATATGTCTAATGATAATGGGTATAGCAAGTAATATGTGAGGTTATAGCAATGAATCAATTAACTGAAAAAACGATAGCATGTCCTTATTGTGGTGAGAATATTGACGTGCTGCTCGATCCGGCAGATGTTGATCAACAATATATTGAGGACTGCCAAGTCTGTTGTAAGCCTATTAATTTTTTGGTTTTTGAAAATATAGATGAAGAGCTTTCAGTGACGGTTTTTAGTGATGACGAAGCTTATTGACTATCTTTATAGGCACTTACACTCAGCAAGGTTTGGGCAGTATGTTTAGCTGCAAAGCAATGCAGTAATATATAAAAGAGTATGATTAACCAACATAAAAAGCGCTGCAATTAATTGCAGCGCTATGGTTGCATTACTTAATGGTTATTAACGGTCTAAGTTCATTACTTTAGTCCATGCCGCAACAAAGTCTTCTACAAACTTTTGCTTTGATGTATCAAAGGCATATACTTCTGCAACTGCACGCAGCTCTGAATTTGAACCAAAGATAAGGTCAACTGAAGTGGCTGTGTACTTTTGCTCACCTGATTGACGATCAAAGCCTTGATAAATCCCCGCATCTGATGACTTTTTCCAAACCGTAGACATATCCAATAAATTAACAAAGAAATCGTTATTTAGAGTGCCTGGCTTGTCAGTAAATACGCCGTAGTCAGTGCCTTTATAGTTCGCATCAAGCGAACGTAATCCGCCTACTAATACCGTCATTTCAGGCACTGTTAGATCAAGTTGATCTGCTTTATCTATTAGCATTTCAGTTGGCGATTTGTAGCTTTGTTCAGCATCAAAGTAGTTTCTAAAGCCATCGGCAGGCAGCTCTAATAAACTAAATGCATTAACGTCAGTTTGAGCTTGCGTAGCATCGCCACGGCCAGCATTAAACGGTACGTCTACTGTGTAGCCTGCATCTTTCGCTGCTTTTTCAATCGCTGCATTACCAGCTAACACAATCAGGTCGGCCAGTGACACTTGGCTTTTGCTAAAGAAACTATCATTAAAGTCGGTTTGAATCGCTTTTAAGGTTTTGATTACTTTTGCTGTTTCAGCTGGATTATTCACAGCCCAGTCTTTTTGTGGTGCAAGTGCAAGGCGTGCACCATTAGCACCACCGCGCATATCGGAATGACGGTAGCTTGCTGCAGATGCCCATGCAACACGTACTAGCTCTGATACGCTAAGACCTGAATCTAAAATACTGGCTTTAAGCTCTTTTACTGCGCCAGCATCAATGTTTGATTGAGTCTCTGCTGAAATAGGATCTTGCCAAATTAAGTCTCCTTTAGGAACTTCTTTACCTAAGAAGTTACGTGGTGGCCCCATATCTCGGTGAGTCAATTTGTACCATGCTTTAGCAAATGCCAGTTGATACTCTTTAGGGTCGTTTAAAAAGCGTTCAGCAATTTTGCGGTATTCAGGATCGAATTTAAGTGCTAAATCTGCAGTCGTCATGACTGGTGAATTAAACTTACCTTTCACATGAGCATCAGGTACGGTTTTGTGCATAGATTCGTCGGTTGGGATCCATTGGATCGCACCCGCTGGGCTGCGAGTTTGTTTCCACTCAAAGTTAAGTAGATTGCTAAGGTACAGTGATGACCAGCGAGTAGGAGCTTGTGTCCATGCGCCTTCTAAACCACTTGATACGGTATCTTCAGAGTGGCCTTTACCACATTTGTTTTTCCAGCCTAACCCTTGTTCTTCAATGCCTGCTGCTGCGGGCTCTGCACCCACACAATCTTTCGGTTTGTGCGCACCATGCATTTTACCAAAGGTGTGGCCACCTGCGATAAGTGCAAGAGTTTCCTCGTCGTTCATGGCCATGCGAGAAAACGCCACACGAATATTTTTAGCTGAACCGATTGGATCAGGAACCCCTTTAGGGCCTTCAGGATTTACGTAAATTAAACCCATGTGAGTTGCACCCAATGGGCGTTCTAATTTGCCGCTGGCATCTTCACGGTCGCTGGCAAGCATTTCTACTTCAGGGCCCCAGTAAACCATGTCTGGTTCCCAGTCATCAGTCCGGCCGCCGGCAAAACCATAGGTTTCAAACCCCATGTTTTCTAGAGCAACGTTACCGGCTAATACGATTAAATCTGACCATGAAAGTGCTTCTCCGTATTTTTGTTTAATAGGCCAAAGTAGACGACGGGCTTTATCTAGGCTTACGTTGTCTGGCCAGCTGTTGAGAGGTTCAAAACGTTGTTGACCGCCACCAGCACCACCGCGGCCATCAAGCGTACGGTAAGTACCTGCGCTGTGCCATGTCATACGGATAAAAAATGGCCCATAGTTACCAAAATCCGCCGGCCACCAATCTTGAGATTGTGTTAGTAGGGCATCAATATCACTTTTTACTGTGTCTAAATCTAGGCTATTAAATGCCTTGGCATAATTAAAGTCGGCACCGTAAGGGTTTGAGCGTTCATCATGATCACGCAGAGGTGAAAGGTTAAGTTGATCTGGCCACCAAAACTGGTTTGTTCTGGTTGCGCCCATTTTAGCTTCACCCATGCCAACAGCACCTTGTGGCTTTGACATTTGTGGTTTTTCTTGGCTAACAGCGGTGCCAGATATAAGTGCCATACTTATAAATCCAACAAGCGCTTTTTTATTGAATGAACGGTTTTTCATTGTCAGCTTCCTTAAAGTTAACGAATTTCGTTATACAAAGCGTATTACTACTTTAAACAGAGATCTCAATCGTTTTAAAAATTATTGAGTTGTAAATTTGTTTGCTCAAGTGAGGCTTAATCAAGCCTGAATAACAAAGCAATGAAAAGAATATAGCAACGGGCTGAAATGTGTGTGCGAAATAAAGCGATTACTACAATCTATAAATATGATTGATTTTGTTTTAGTGATTAGATAAATGGATTGTTTTTACTTAAGGCGGAGGGAGTAATACAGATAAAAAAGCCCAGCCAAAGCTGGGCGACTACAAAAAATCTAGTGCACTTTAATTAATTTACTCGTTATAACACCTGAGGTCATTGACCCTGATACGTTTAATGCGGTGCGTGCCATGTCTATTAATGGCTCAATTGAGATCAGTAACGCGACTATCTCAACCGGTAATCCCATGGTCGGTAATACAACCAATGCAGCAAACGTTGCGCCACCACCTACTCCGGCAATACCAAAAGAGCTTATAACAACAATGCCAATTAACGGTAAAATAAATTCGAATGTCAGCGGATCAATTCCTACGCTGGGTGCTACCATCATTGCCAGCATGGCTGGGTAAATACCGGCACAGCCATTTTGGCCAATAGTGGCGCCAAAAGAAGCCGATAAGTTAGCGATAGCAGGCGGCACTTTTAGCTGGTTAATTTGTACATCCACATTCATAGGAATAGAGGCTGCTGAACTACGCGAGCTAAATGCAAAGGTCAGTACTGGCCAAATTTTTTCAAAGTAACTCTTAGGGTTCACACCAACTAGGCTAAGTAATAAACCATGAGCAATAAACATTAATAATATAGCGACATAGGAAGCCACAATAAACGCCAGTAAATTAACAATATCATTGCTACTTGAGTTTGCCACAACGCTTGCCATTAACCCTGCGACGCCATAAGGCGTTAGCGCTATCACCATTCTTACTAAGTTCATTACTATGGCTTGTAAGGCGTTAACACCGTTGCGAATTGGATCTGCTAGTTCGCTACGTTCAAGCATCACCTTGCGTGCGGCAATCCCTACAAGGACACCAAAAATAACGACGGCAATTATAGAGGTTGAGCGTTGGTTACTTAAATCAGCAAATGGATTTTCTGGAATAAAGCTCAATAGCATTTGTGGCACACTTAAATCAGCTACATTGGCTGCTTTACCCTCTAGCGTGCTCATTTTTGCTGCCTCACGGGTTCCCGAAACTAAGCCTTCAATACTTAAATTAAAGCCATAGGTTACGGCAATACCAATTAAGGCTGCAATTGCCGTAGTAAAGAGTAAAACAGCAATACTAATGAACGATATTTTGCCCAAAGAGCCTTGGTTTTCTAGTTTCACCACGGCGGCAATCATAAACACCAATACCAATGGCATGATGATCATTTTTAATAGCCCAACATAGCCTTTACCAACAACACTTACCCAACTTAAAACGTCATTAATAGACTCTGGGGAGTGGGAAAATAAAAATTGTAAGGCTAAACCAAAAGCACTACCAACAACTAAGCCAAATAAAACAGTGCGAGATAAGGTTTTACTTTTTTGCGAAAAAAGATAAATCGCAAACAGCAAACCGACAAATAATGCCAGCATTAATAAAACAGCAAGCGACATAGCATCCTCTTTAAAGCTGTGAATAAGCGCGGCACTTTAGCGTTTTGTATCGGGTAACGAAAATACACTTTTGATATGCTATAGAACAAATTGATATGTGCTAATAATGTTTGAGTATAAAAAATACTATTGTACACAAATATAACCGTTGAGCTTCTATTTAAAGGTGCTAATAATCAATGGTAAATTAAGCAATGATAAAAAACAGTATGAATGGACTTCTTTGGTTGTTATTTAGATCTTAATAGCGTGTTTATTCGTATCAAAAATTTGTATTCAAAAGAATTTTTCCTAATCGTTTATTAATTAATAGTGAGAACAGAGATGTTGCGATCAGTTGTTGGTTTAATGTTTTTTATTTTTTTAAGTGGGTGTTCGAGTCAATACCCAAATCAGAACTTAGTCGGTAAACAGTTTCCAACTATCAGTGGTGAAAGCTTGGAGCAACAGCAATTTACTATCCCTACAGACTTTAACAACGCACAGACATTACTGTTAATTGGGTATAAACAAGATAGTCAATTTGATATTGATCGCTGGCTTATTGGCTTGGATATGAGTGGCATAAACGTCACCGCTTATGAGTTACCCACAATTCAAGGCATGGTGCCGCGTATGTTTAGTACTTTTATTGATAGCGGTATGAGAAAAGGCATTCCTAAAGAACTGTGGGGCGGGGTGATCACTATTTATAAAGACGGTGATGCAGTACAAGCGTTCACTGGTAATGAAAATCCGAATAATAGCCGCATCGTATTAATTGATGGTAGCGGTAAGATTATTTACTTTTATGATCGGGGTTTTTCGGTTGCTGCATTAAATGAACTAAAAATGGTGATAGATAAAAAGCAGTAATACCCTGTAATGACCCAAACATAGGCTGCATGTTTGGGTCATTTATTTTTAACTTAAGCTGCCTCTTACTCCGTTATTTTTATCAATCATTTTTATAGCAAGGATAGTCACTGTAACCTTGCTCAGTCCCGCCATACATAGTGGCTGCATCGGCTTCATTTAATGGCCATTGATTTTTTATGCGCGCTGGTAAATCAGGGTTTGCAATAAAAGGGCGACCAAAAGCAAATAAATCACCGTAGCCTTTAGCTAACATCGCCACCGCTTTTTCAACAGTGTACTTACCAGCGTAAATAATACGCCCAGAAAATTCAGCTCTAGCTGCTTGATAAAATAGCTCTGGTAAATCAGGAGCATTGTCCCAATCAGCTTCTGCAATTGAAAGGTAAGCAATACCGGCTTGTTCAAGTACTTTAATCGCTTCAATGTAGGTATGATGTGGGTCTGATTCTACTAACCCTAAATAAACACGGGTTTCATCAGTACTGCTAAATAAGGGCGCAAATCTAACCCCTAAGCGCTCAGGGCCTACTACGTCACTTACTGCCGCGACAATTTCTTTTAAAAAGCGCAGGCGATTAGTAAGAGATCCGCCGTATTCATCATCTCGTTTATTGGTGTGCTCAGAAATAAACTGATTTACTAAATACCCATTAGCACAATGCAGTTCTACACCATCAAACCCCGCTTCTAGCGCATTACGGGCAGCTTGTGCATACATGCCAACAAGCTCTTTTACTTCATTGGTTGTTAAAGCTTGTGGTTCACTTGGATCGGCTAAAGCGCCTTGAGCCGGTCCTGTTTCAATAAAGACTTTAACGCTATCAGCTATTAGAGCTGAGGGGGCAATAGGTTTGGCTTCATTAGGCTGTAAGCTGGTGTGTGAAACGCGGCCAACATGCCAAAGTTGAGCAAAAATAATTCCACCTTCTGCATGTACTGCATCAGTTACTTTTTTCCAACCAGCTATTTGTTGATTAGAATGAATGCCCGGTGTCCAGGCATACCCTTGTCCTCTTGGTTCAATTTGAGTGCCTTCGGTAACCATAAAACCAGCACTAGCACGCTGTGCATAATATGTGGCCATCACCTCGTTGGGGATATTGCCAGGAACCGTGCTACGTGAACGTGTAAGTGGCGGCATTACAATACGGTTTTTAAGTGTGTATGGGCCTAAATTGATTGATGAAAATAGACTGTCGATATTTTTACTTGGTTGACTCATTTTAATACCTTTTAAATTAATAATGCTGTTTAGTGCCAATTACAATGCTGGTGAGCATAGGGATTAAAAGGTACAATTTGAAACAATGCTTTTTTGTTTAAGATACAATTATGAATGGTATATCTCGGCTTGATATAAAACAATTACGAATATTGAGTGCATTACTTAAACTAAAAAATGTGTCGGATGTGGCCCGCAAAATGGGCTTAACCCAGCAGGCTATTAGTGAGCAGCTGCGAAAATTGCGTGACTTATTTGACGATCGGCTTTTTATTCGCCAAGGCAATACAATGGTTGCAACACCTAAGGCAATTGCACTAGAGAAGCCCGTTAATCAAATATTAACTCAGGTAGAAGCGTTATTAATACCTAAACAATTTATCCCAAGTAGCTACAAGGGCGTATTTACAATAAGTGCGACTGATTACGCTATAGCAGCTCTTTTGCCACAATTATTAGAAATAACAAGACGCGAAGCGCCAGGATTAAAGCTGATTATTCGTGACTTTGCCTCTGATAATGTTAATCAATTAATAAGTGCAGGAGAGCTGGATTTATTAATTAGTTTTCCTGAATTTATCCCTGCAAACTTAATCTATGACACATTATTTGAAGAACAACATATTTGTATTGCGGGGAAAAACACGGTATTTTCTTCATCGACGTTGAGCCTTGCTGAAGTGGCCGCACACCCTCAATTAGTGGTTTCAGCGTCACGTGCTAACTTACGAGGCTCTCACGACCAATGGTTTGCTGATAAGGGCTATGCGCGCAATATTGTTATGTCAGTGCCTGGCTTTTCATTTGTCCCCGATTTGCTTTGCAGTACTGACTTAATTGCTTTTTACCCATCGCGTTTACTGCCAAACGCCAAAGTGAAACAGCTTGAAGTTGAATTATTACCACCGCCATTTAAGGTGATTGCAGCGTGGCATCCACGTTCAAATAACAGCGATATTCACCAGTGGTTAATAGCGCAATTAAAACGGATTTAGTGATTATTTAATTAGTTGACGAATATCGTTCCCTGTTGGTGCCTCATGGGCACGTAACGAAAAGGCGGGTAATATCGCTAATATATGGTCAAATATATCTGACTGAATATTTTCATACTCACCCCAATTAGTTGTATTGGTAAATGCATAAATCTCAATGGGTAAGCCATTTTTAGTTGGCTCTAGCTGCCTTACCATCAGTGTCATTCCCTGATGAATATGTGGGTGATGTTTTAATAGCGCGACTAAATAATGACGAAATGTGCCAACATTAGTGAGCCGACGACCATTTAACGTACAGCTCATATCTATTTTTTTCGTGGTATTTTGCTCGTTAATAGCCGGTAGGGTAATTTCGAGGTAGTGACTTAATAAATGTGCTTTTTTCAGCGCGGTGATCTCTTGCTCATCTAAAAAGCGCACACTGCTCATTTCTATATGGATACTCCGTTTTATGCGCCGCCCACCGGATTCTGACATACCGCGCCAGTTTTTAAATGAGTCAGAAATTAGCGCATAGGTTGGGATAGTGGTAATGGTTTTATCCCAATTTCTTACTTTAACTGTGGTCAAGGCTATATCAATCACATCGCCATCTGCGCCGTATTTGGGCATTTCTAACCAATCACCAACCGCAAGCATATTGTTTGCTGAAAGCTGAATACCGGCCACCAGCCCTAAAATAGCGTCTTTAAACACCAGTAGCAGTACAGCCGATAGCGCACCTAAACCACTGAGTAATATTAACGGGGATTTATTCATTAATAATGAAATCGCTAAAATACCGGTTAATACGCTGGCGATCAGTTTAATTGTTTGTAAAAAACCACGTAATGGAAAGTGAGCTGCAATGGGTTGCCTGTCAGATATTGCTTGAAAAATATTGAGCAAAGAGAACAGCGAGAGCAGTGCAAATAAAATGATCCACTGATCAGTAAACATCTCAATGATATGTAAAAAAGCCGTTCCTTCGGGAACCCAGAGCCTTGCTTGTATAACAACCACAGCACCTTGTAAAACAAAGGAAATATTACGTGTTAATTTAAGCGCTAAGTCGGCAGGCGTGTGGGTATCGGTTTGAACAACTTTATCACTAAAGCGGCCTTTAAGTAGTCGTTTTGAAACTGACCTTAAGATGAGGTGCAATATGAGCGCAAATAAGCCAACCCAGCACAGTACTAATATGTTGTACCATAAATGCGCACTCCCAGGAAAATAAAGACTAAACCATTGCAATAAAAATTCTCGCAGCTGCGATCGTATTTCAGTCATTTATATTCCCAAGAGATTTATTTGCGTGAGTTTCATCTATTTAATGAAATCTAGTTAAGCAGATGGGGCGAGAAAAGTCTATTTAAGCCGCGCTTAAATAGACTTTTTAAAAATAATATTTATATTTTATTTTCAGCAAGTTGCAGAGTTAACTCCTCAAAAATACTCGGATCGTCAATGGTTGATGGAATTTGCAGTTCTTCACCATCAATAAGTTGACGTAAGTTTTTGCGTAAAATTTTACCTGAGCGTGTTTTTGGTAAGCGCTCTACACACATAATATTTTTAAGACACGCAATAGCGCCGATTTGATTACGCACGGTTTGCACCAATTGCTGCTCTACTTCTTTATGCGAGCCATGAAAATCATTTTTTAATACTACCATGGCCATGGGGTTTTGACCCTTGAGCGCATCATTAACACCAAATACGGCACACTCAGCAACGGCTGGGTGAGCGGCTACAATTTCTTCCATTTCACCGGTTGATAAACGATGTCCCGCGACATTAATCACATCATCGGTGCGGCCCATAATAAATAGGTAGCCATCATCATCAATATAACCGCCGTCGCCAGAAAGATAATAGCCATCATATTCACTTAAATAACCGGCTTTAAAGCGCTCGGTATTTTGCCAAATAGTAGGTAAACATCCTGGCGGTAAAGGCAGTTTAATAACGACTGCACCTTGTTCATTGGGGGCGCATTGGTCGCCATTCATATCTAAAATACGTACGTCAAACCCAGGAGTCGCAACCGTTGAACTGCCTGCTTTTGTAGGTAGGTGCTCAATGCCGACAGGATTACAGGCTATCGCCCAACCAGTTTCGGTTTGCCACCAATGATCAAGTACAGGTAGGCCTGTTTTTTCTTTGAGCCAATCGTAGGTGGGGGGATCTAAGCGCTCGCCTGCTAAAAACAAGCGTTTCAGACTTGAAGTATCGTATTGTTTAAACCCATCGGCATTGGGGTCTTCTTTTTTTATCGCTCTAAAGGCTGTCGGTGCGCTAAATAAAGCCGTTACTTTATACTGTTCAACCACTCGCCAAAATGCACTGGCATCTGGGGTTCTAACCGGTTTACCTTCAAATAAAATAGTGGCGCAGCGGTACATAAGCGGGGCATACACTATGTACGAATGGCCTACAACCCAACCAATATCTGAAGCGGCCCAAAACACGTCACCAGGTTTCATTCCGTATACGGTTTCCATGCTGTAATGCATGGCCACGGCATGGCCGCCATTTTCACGAACAACCCCCTTGGGAGTACCCGTTGTGCCTGACGTGTATAAAATATAAAGCGGGTGATCGCCATTTACCGCAACGGGATCAACACCAGTAGCTGTTTGCATTGCAACAGCCCAGTCAATATCACGCTCAGGCATAAGTGGTGCAGTTACTTGCTCACGCTGATAAATAATACAATGTTCTACTTTATAAGAGGCTGATTCGAGGGCATTATCAAGTAACTCTTTGTATTCAATTACGGTATTCACTTCCACACCGCAAGAAGCACTGAGTACTAACTTAGGCTTGGCGTCATCAATACGTACCGCTAATTCATGCGCTGCAAACCCGCCAAAAACGACCGAATGAATAGCGCCGATGCGAGCGCAGGCTAACATACCAATTACGGCCTCGGGGATCATGGGCATATAAATAACCACGCGGTCGCCTTTTGTTACGCCTAAGGACTGCATTAACCCTGCGAATTTAGCGACTTCTTGTTGCAGTTCAAAGTAGCTGTAGCTGCGCGCGGTATTGGTTACGGGTGAGTCATAAATTAACGCTGTTTCATCGCCATGGCCGGCAATAACATGCTGATCTACCGCTAAAAAGCAGCTATTAAGTTGGCCGTCGGCATACCAGTGATATAAACCGTTTTCATCTTGTGTGTAAGCTGTTTCGGGAGCCTGGTACCAAGGGAGGCGTTTACTTTGCGATAACCAAAACGCTGCCGGGTTTTGTTTAAACTCGTTGTAATGTTGTTTGTATTCACCTGACATAAAGGCTCCTGAGCAAAATTTAATATAACTTTATTTAGGGTCTGTTGACCTTTGCAAATTAAAGCTTGAAAGATCAACAGATCTTAAAACTAAGCGCTTTTTATCAGGAGTGATATTCGACTATGGTCGGTTAAATAATGAACGGGTTGTGTGGTTTTTAGCTAACGCTATGGTTTATAACGAACTAACGACTAGTTTGATGGTTTAAATGAGGTAACATATAAAAATGATGAACTATTTAATGTGGTAATAATGAGTCAAGTTGTCAGAGTAGGCGTTGCAGTGATAGTAATGCATGATAATAAAATTTTACTCGGTGAGCGAATAGGCGCACATGGTGCAAATACCTGGGCAACCCCTGGGGGGCATTTAGAATTTGGTGAAACGGTTGAGCAATGTGCAGTGCGCGAAGTAGCAGAAGAGACAGGGCTTACTGTTACTAATATTCGTAAACTCGATTTTACCAACGATATTTTTAGCGCCGAGAACAAGCATTATATTACTTTATATGTGCAGGCAAAGTATGAAGGTGGCGAGCCTGTAAATAAAGAGCCTAACAAATGTTTACAGTGGCGTTGGTGCGATGTGAATGATTTGCCAACACCTTTGTTTTTATCGTTACGCCATTTTTTAAATGATGCTGATTTACTAAGTCAGTGAGTGCTTTTTTATATAGTCGCGTGGGTTGATGTTATACCAGCGTTTAAAAGCACGATTGAATGAGCTCTGATCGTTAAAACCCAACATAAATGCAATTGTGCTTAAAGGGTATTGATTAATATAAAGTGGTAAACGTCGTTTTCGTTCTGCTTCGAGTACGGCTGCAAAGGTTTTATGCTCTTTTTTTAAACGACGTTGTAATGTTCTTTGGGTCATATTTAACACGCTTGCGGTGCGAATTAACGTACACTCTTGTAAATCATGTTTAGCCATTAAAATATGATTAATTTTTTCTGTTAATAATTGCTGACTTTTAAACTGGGATAGCCGTTGCTCTGACATTTGCTTAAGCACAGCGTTAATCTGGGAGTTATCGGTTTTAAAAGGCAGGGTTAAGTAACTACTTGGAAACTCTACTTGATTAAAGTTAGCGCCAGCTTTTACTGGGCAATTAAACCATCGCGCTAATTGTTGTAGCTCACTGTCTGAAAAACGTGCTGTAAAATAAACGCAACTAGGCGAAAGCTGAGGATTAAGTAGTTGGCGTATAACACTTACCCACGCGGTCATATTTCGTAATACGGCCTGTGGGCTGCACTGTGGGTCGGCTAACCAAGTTACCTTGCAAAGTGTTTGTTGCTGTTCAAACTCAGCACGCCCTATGTTGGCCACTAAACTGTCGTAGCTCAGTAATGCAGTAATGGCACTGGCTAGATTAGTACTCGATTCAATTAAATACCCAAGTACACCAAAATCAGCGGTACGTATTTGTTTTCCTAACTCAAACCCAAATAAGGAGTCGTTTAGCATTTGCTGTGCATAACTAAGCAGCGCATTATAGCTTTTTAAGCTAATACGTGGTGCTAATTGTTGTGTTTGCTTATTTGTATATTCATCAAACTCAATGGCAGTTAGTATCTCTTGGCTATCTAATCCTTTGCTTTGAAGATAATCCAAACAGCTAGAAAAGTAATGATCGGCTAAGGTTTTCATTTGTCGCCTAAAGCTAAAAAATAGTCATCTAATCGCAAGTTTGCCATGCAATATTTTTATATGCTAGAGATCTATAAAAATAATATGGGGCACACAATGATTGAGGTAAACGTTAAACATAGTGTGGCAGCAACGCCTGAACAATTACGCACCTTATTATTAGCGCATGCTGATTTGGGGCGCTTTTTTAATGCGCAGTTTAAAGTGTTAACACCGCAAGACTCGGGTGAAATAAGTGGCGGAAAAGGCACTATTAGACAAATAAAAATGCAAGGTACAACATTTAAAGAGCAAATAATAACGGCCGATAATAGCCACATTAGTTACCGTATTTTAGGGGATAAACCCGTTGCACAGCACCGTGGTGATATTTACTTAAAAGCCAATAATGCTCAGCCATCACTCACCGAGATCAGCTACCATATTCGTTGCATTGCGCCTTTGTGGTTACCCAATTTTATACTGGCTTTTTTTATAAAAAAAGATGTTAGCCAAGCACTTAAAAAAATAGCCCGCTATTTTAAGGAGCAAACGCCATGAGCATTGAAATTATTTTATTGGCACTGAGCCCTATTTTTTTGCTGTTTGTAGGGGTTGAGTTTATAAAATTTAGACGTTACTACGATATAAAAGACAGCTTAGCCAACGCGTTACTTGCTTTATTACATCAAGGAGCTGATGCCATTGCGTTATTATTATTAATGCCGTTTTTTTATTGGTTGTATCAGTTTCGGCTATTTGATATTGAATTGACGCTATTTACTGTATTAGGCGCTTTTTTACTGCAAGACTTTTTATACTATTGGTTTCATCGTGCATCACACCATATTCATTGGTTATGGGCCGCTCATGTAGTGCATCATAGTTCTACTAAAATGAACTTTACCACGGCATTTAGGCAAAGTTTAATGTATCCGCTGGCGGGAATGTGGCTATTTTGGTTGCCGATGATATTAATAGGCTTTGAGCCTGTAATTGTTTTTGCGGTGGTGGCACTTAATTTGGCTTATCAATTTTTTGTACACACGCAAGTGGTAAAAAAGCTCGGTTGGTTTGAAGCATTATTTAATACCCCATCGCATCATCGGGTGCACCACGCTATAAATAATGGCTACTTAGATAAAAACTTCGCTGGCGTTTTAATTATTTGGGATAAATTATTTGGCACTTATGTAGAAGAGGATGAAAACAAGCCCTGTAAATACGGCATTATTGGCCAACTAAACAGTAATAACCCAATCAAAATCACCTTTCATCAGTGGCAGTATTTATTTAAAAGTACCTACCAAGCTAAAGGGTTAAAAGCCAAGTTAAACGTGCTGTTTGGTTACCCAACAAGCTCCGTAAAACCCAGTGATTAAAAGTAATATTGAATGGCTAGTTTAGCCGACGTACTGCTTGTATACCATCGCTGGTTTTTTAGCTCTGTGCGTATAGATAAATTTCGTGACAAAGCGTAATTCCATTTTAATGTTAGATCAGCGTGATTATCTACGTCTGCATCGACAAGCCACATTATATTTGTTGTAAGGGCAAGCTTATGACTATTATTGATTTGCCAAATAACACCAGCTTCTGTGCCAAACCCCGTTTTTAACTTATCCGTTATATCGCCATTGTTAAACTCAACTTGTGCTAATAAATAGCCATGAAGGGTGTTTGGGTTGCCGATTGATTTTCCATAGCCACCTTTAGTAAACCAGCGGCCTTGTTGAAAGTCATTATTTGGCTGTCGATCAAAGCCCATTTTAAGGTTCCATGACCAGCTATCAAAAATCCGGTTATCGGGTGCAAGTGACATTGCATCTAATAGATAAAAATGTTCTAGCTGAGTGTTACCGTTATCTTTTATAGCGCCTTCAATATCAAAAAAGCTAATTTGAGCACCAGGAATAAACCCAGCAGAGGTGTCTAGTAAGTCATGGTATGCGAGGCGATATGCAAAACTTGTTAAATCACTTTGTTGATTATAATGGGTTCTTGCTAGCGTTATTTTAGAAGAACCATGACCTTGCTCTGGAGAGGCTGCAGGTCGATTTGGTTTGGTAAATGGCGAAGCTATTTTATATTTGCTACGCATGAGGAGTAACTTAGCAAGTCGTGGGGCAATTTCTTCACGGTTTAAATTTTTATCGTAAAACTCAAAATTTAACCACTCATAGGCCATTTCTAATATAGCGACCAATTGTGATTCGGAGTAGTTTCGGGTATTGAGTGATCCACCTTGCATAAGCGCTCTTGCGTCATTAAGTTGCTCGTCAGTCATTTGAGTAGAATAATGATACAGTTTAGTACCAAACGCAGGACGATAATTAGGTGTTTGTAACAAGTTATTATTTCTAAGTACCGCAACGGTATCAGATGGAATGGCTTGTAAGTCAAATGAGGATGTTAAATTGAGATCGTTTTTTGCCAGTTGTAATAATGCGAGCAGCTGATAAGAGCAGTTTTCATCTATAAAAAAGTAATCAAAAGTGGCTAATTGTAGCTCCCATAGATGTAATAAAATAAGCTTAACTTGCTCCTCGGATAAATTAAGTTTGTATTCCCAAATATCACGAGATTCTAAATCATTATACTCGCGTACTTTTTTATAATACGGCATCAGTGAAAATTTGCCCGGATAGCTACCAATTAAGCCTTTTAATGCATACATTGCAGCATTATCAGAACCATCTGGCTCTGCTGCAAAATTAACGGCAAATGCGAGTAATTCTTTATGCCGAGTTTGATCCTTTGCATCAATACGTAACAAGGTATGGCCAAACATTGATGATGGACTATTCATAAATGCAGTTGGAAAGACTAAAGTAACGCCCTTAGGGTTTATAATTTTTTGCCAAGTTTGTAGATCTGGGCAATTAAGTTCTGGCCAGTTATTTTTTATTTTTGTTTTAAGCCACGTGTAACGTGCAGGAAATTGGCACCGAGTTTGTTGTGTTTGTTGAGGGAGGCTATTATCGCCATTAAATGCGTTAATTGTGGTGTTGAGCTCATCCCTTGGGCTTACCTTTCCTTTAGGGGATAAAAAAAACTTAACACTGTCTACTTCACTTTTCCAACCACCTAGCGTCGTCGGACGATAGTGACCCAGTTTAAGCCAGTATGGATCTGTTGCTAATGTATTAATTTCAATACTTTTAGCGTTTGAGTAAGCACTGAACAGTGCAATTAGTAAAACAAATAATATTTTTTTCATAATCACTAATAAAAGCCGCTAGAGATAAACCCCAGCGGCTTTATTTATACGTATAAAAACCGGCTAATTTAGCTGATTAAGAAAGAGTATAAGAAGCAAGTTTTGCATCACTTGCAATTACAGTGTTTAGGTTTTCTAAAACTGTTTGTGAAGTCACATTTTCAGAAGTGAATACTGAAGAATACTGTGCTTGAGCTAGCGCATTAAACGCTGCTTTATCTTGATCTGCAACGCCCCAAGCTTCAGCTAGAGTAGCTAAAGTTTCGCCTTCACCTTTTGACATATCACGAGCAAGTTGCTCCATGTTACCGTCGATGAATAAAGCAATTTTTTCTGAAGAGGTTACTGTACCAGTACCATCACAACCTAGAGTACCAAAAGTGATACCAAAAGTTTGGTTACCTGATGTACCGTTAGTTGTAGCGCCTAAAATTTTCACGCCTTTACCTTGCTGACCAGCAAATAACATTGAACCAAGACCACAACCAATATCTTGGTCAGCCATTGCATTTGAGAAAGGAAGTAAAGATAGAGCTGCTACTGCGATTAGTTTTTTCATGTTCATAAATCCGTATATGATTATTCTTTATTTAGGGCAAATAAAGTTCGCGGAGGATATTAACAGATATACGTAAAAAATAACAAGGCTAGATATGAAATTATTATAGCGTAGGCGGTTTAGGGTCATTAATAGTTTTATATTTATATTTATATTTATATTAGTTATTAAACGACAAAGAGCGAACGGATTACTCTTTATTAGAATACTTTTATTTAGCAGTTGTGAGCGCAGCGCCAGTTGCAGAAATAATAGCAATTTTCCAGTAGTTGCTAATTAAAACGGTGAAACACATACTGGCAAAACTACGTGTATAAATAGATGCATAAGAATGTTTTCTATAATCTGCAGGATATGGAATGAACCAATGAGGCCAGTTAAAGCCGCAGACACAACAATAGATAATGCCAATGTTGTACGCGTTTACAAAAGCGATGAACTTCAAGGAGATGGATTTAGGCATAGCACACACATCATAAAGTATTAGTTTTAGATTTGGTGGTATGCAATTAATTACTAAAAGTAATGCTGTTAATGTTATATAAATTGCAGTTTATGTATAATGCAGCATATTTCATATGTTAAAAGTTATTAATAAAGGTAATTTATGTCCAACTGTTTGCACCTAGCAATTCCTGCCGGTGATCTCGAAAAAGCGAAAACATTTTATTGTGACGTACTTGGCTGTAAAACGGGCAATAGTGAAGCAGGGCGATGGGTAGACATTGATTTTTGGGGTAACGAGTTAACGCTTCATCAAAGTGTTGAGCGCTTACCAACTGTTCGTCATGATGTTGATATGGGCGCGGTGGCAGTTCCTCACTTTGGCATTCACTTATCAGAAGATCAATTTCAAGCATTAAAAAAGCGTATTGCAGATGCAGGTCTTGAATATTTAGATAAGCCATACCGTCGTTTTGTTGGCAATGAATTTGAACAAGAAACGTTTTTTATTGAAGATCCAAACGGTAATGTATTAGAAATGAAAACAATGGTTTATCCACAGGTGTTATTTAAAAAAGATTAATATAGCTGAGTTAGCCATGTTTGCTAGCTCATACTTATCAAACTCACCTAGCATTAGCTAATAATTTTGCACTGCATGATTTGTTTTTAAGGGAGCTTTTAATGCGCCATCTTGTTGCCACGAAAAGCTCTTAAGTGCAGGGCGAGTAAAAGTGAATACACCACTTTGACTTAGTGTACATACTAATTCAAATTGGTTAACCCCTTTTACTAGTCTTATGTCGATGCAACACCTTGTAATAAAGGGGTTGATACATTGTTTACAATAGCTGTTAAATAACAGTTATCTTCAGCGAAAGCTGCGCCGCTCAATAGCAGAGTAATAAAAGCCAATGGGCAAGCTTACAGTAAAACCCTTGATTGGTCTGTTCGGCCAAAGAGTGTAAGTAAGCATTTAACACATGCCTATAATGGGGATGAGCTTACAACCGATTTAACTGGCCTACGCAAAACATAGCGTGGATTGCTATGCCCAGTTTTGCAAATAACGATAAGCAAACTCATGATTACAATAACCTGTATAAAAAAGTGACTGATCAACGTTCTAAGTTACTCAGTGCAAAAACGGTGGTTTTAGATCTTCGTCACAACCAAGGTGGCTCGTCGTATTGGAGCTTAAAGCTTGCAAAAGCGTTGTGGGGTGAGCAAGTTGTTGAACAAAAAATGGATAACTACTCAAAAAATAGCCGAGTTTGGTGGAGAGCGTCAAAAGATAATACTAACCATGTTAAATCATTAATTGAAGTGGTGAAAGATCAACCTGAAGTCCATAAAGAGATTAAAGAAATAGCTGCAGGTATGGCAAAGTCACTTGAAAACAATAAGCCATTTTATATAGAAGCAAAGCAAAGCAAATCAAATCAAAGCGAAAATACATCGCTAGTGAGTGACTTTAAAACACAGGTTTTTGTTATTGTGCCGCCACAGTGTGCAAGTGCGTGTCTTGATGCCATTGATGTATTTAAGCAGTTTTCAAACACTCAGTTATTTGGCGCGCCAAGCAGTGCTGACTCATTGTATATGGATGTTCGACTCGCCGAGTTACCCTCAGGGTTAGGTAAAGTTATTATCCCTAATAAAGTGTATGTTGATAGAGCAAGAGCAAAGGGCGATTACTATAAGCCCGATATTGCCTATAACGCTATTGAT
Source organism: Pseudoalteromonas sp. SG43-7 (assembly GCF_014164295.1). Classification (NCBI taxonomy): domain Bacteria; kingdom Pseudomonadati; phylum Pseudomonadota; class Gammaproteobacteria; order Alteromonadales; family Pseudoalteromonadaceae; genus Pseudoalteromonas; species Pseudoalteromonas sp. SG43-7. Next base: position 27,616 of record NZ_JACJEY010000002.1, on the reverse strand, counting down.
TGGACAACCGATAAGCTATTAGAAAAAATTAAACAGTTATAAAAAAAGCCGCTCAATGAGCGGCTGGACTGTTTAATTACTTAGGTTTATTAAAAGGTATAGCGTGCACCAATTGCGTAGCGTGGACCATACTGGCGAGCAAATAAGAACTGCTCTTCGTAACGGCCATAGCCTTGCTCGGTTTCATTATTGAGATTTATACCTTCAAAGAATACCGTCACATTCTCGTTAACGTCATAATTTACGCTCATATCCCACTGGCCATATGTTTTCGCATATTGTGGTGGTGCATCAGCAGAACCTTGTGCTTGGCCTACACCAATAAGGTATGAATCGCGCCATGCGTAAGTCAGTTTTACTGATAAGCCATCTTTTTCGTAAAACGCTTGGAAGTTAGCTGAATCACTTAAGCCCGTTAACGGAGCTTGTTGGTCTAAGCTGTCTGTATCAAATTCAACATCGCCGTCGACAAATGTAGCATTAACACCGACACCAAAGCCTGTTTCGCCAATTAAGTGTTGTACTGCCACTTCAAAACCATCGACTGATTTGCTATCGGTATTTTGTGGTTGGCTAATGTTCCAAGTAATAAGTGGATCGTTACTATTTGGTTCAATTTGACCATTGGCATTACCATCACCATTAGCAAGCATTTGTGCAAAAATGGCATCGGTTGTTGCTTGCTCACCACGTGCCTCAATATCACTCACAGCTTGTAGATAGCGCGGGCCATTTAAAATATCATATAAGCCTTCAATGGTGGTTGGGGTAATGGTGGTTTGAATAAAGTTATCAACGTCCTTTTTAAAGTAACCTACAGATGCATAACTGCCTTCTGCGTAGTAATACTCCAAAGATAAATCAAGATTTGTTGATTCAAACGGTAATAGCCCCGTGTTACCTTGACTACCTACGCGTGATCCCGGTTTTGGACTGCCTGTTAGTGAACGACCGCCAGCTAAATCGCCTAAAGGTGCACGCGACATTGTTTTGCCCCATGATACGCGAGCAACCACGTCATCAGTTAGGTCAACACTTAAGTCAATTGATGGCAGTAAAATATCATAACTGCCTTCTTGCACTAAGAAGTTATCATCGCCACCTGCTGAATATTGAGTGATCCACTCTGAAGCGCTGATCCAATTAACTTGTTGTTCAACACGCTGACGAACAGAGCTGGTTACATCGGTTTCTTCGTAGCGAAGACCTGCGTTTACTTTAACGTAGTAATTACTAACGTCAAACTCCCAACGTGATTGAACATAAATACTGTTAGTAATTTCCTCAACCGAGCTTTGACTGTCAATGCCATCAAGATAGGCATTAGGTGCATAAGCATCGCCGCCTGTTACATCAGCGGTTAAGTATGCCATTTGTCTTGCTACGGCTTCGTCAAAATCATAGCTGTAGTAATAGTTTGGTTGTAAATTGCTACCGCCACCGGCAAATTGATCTAATAATCCTGAGGTATCATGAAGTGTAAACATACCATCTGGGAAAATTTCAGTGTAAGAAGGATTAAAACCAGGGCCACCAACTAAGCCACTCCATGCCTCATAACCACCGGTGTTTTGCTCTGTGCGCGAACCACCAAACTTAACTTCAATTAAACCAATGTCAAAACTTTCATTTATCCAACTTGCATGTAGTTGAAGTTGTTCAATATTTGATTCCCCCGGTGAATGAATAAACTGACTAAAGTTTGAATCAATCTCACCTGGGCTTAATACATTCGTGCCGTTTTTCCAATTAACTTGCGTATGCGGAACTTCGCCAGTGCGGTAATCATAAATTTTATTAACAAGCTGATCAGAACCTAAAATAACTTGCCCATCACTACCTAGACCTTTGTCTGCGCCATTGTCGGTTTCGTTTTTAGAATCATGGTAGTCAAGCTCAATTTGCCATGTATCATTAATTTGCCAATCTAAATTTAAACCGATAGAGCGAGCTTTTACTTCAGTGGTGTTTTTACTCGAGGTAAATGACGCATCGTTACCGCTAATATCGGCATAAATAGCGGTGCCATTTTCATCTAGCTCGTAACCGTTAATATTACTGCCAAAGTCGTTCCAAATACCCCAGCCGAGAGTTTTTGACCCTGTTGTAGCCTCACTTGCTGTGTAATCAAGGGTGGCCACAAAATTATCAGTGGGTGCAAATTGCAGTGTTACTTGCCCATTGGTACGCTCACGTTGTAAATCTTCAATAGCGTAGTTCATGTCTTTTGCAAAAAAGTGATTACCTACGCGATTACCGTCTGCATCAACTGGGCGAGCATCAATAAATTTATCTTCTGAAAGAGTCGGTAAATCTACATTAGCTTGCCAACCTTGAATATTAGCGCTTTGTTTTTGAAAGTCGCGCTGTTGATGCGAGAATGAAAAGCCAATACCAAACATTTCATCATTAAAGGTATTGCTGTAAATAGCTGATATTTCAGGTGTTACATCGCTACCAACTTCATTTGATGAGTCATGAATTGCTTTTGCTGTTGCTGAAAAGTGCTGCCCAGGTCTTTGCAGAGGGCGCGATGTTGAAATATTAACTGTCGCACCTAAACCACCGCTAGGCACATCAGCACGGGCAGTTTTAAATACTTCTAAGGCACTTACACCTTCTGAGGCGATGTTTTCAAGATTATACGAACGAGAGTTACCCGTTCCAGGCATTTGGCGACCGTTAAGTGTTACCAAATTAAATGAAGGGCCAAAACCACGGACTGTAATTTGGCTACCTTCGCCGTTTGCACGGCTCACCGATACACCCGTAATGCGTTGTAGTGATTCAGCTAAGTTGGTATCTGGGAATTTACCCATTTCTTCGGCAGAAATTGCATCGACTACTCCAGATGCATCGCGTTTCATGTCCATAGAGCGGATCAGTGAACCACGTATACCTTTAATTTGTATTACTTCGATTTCAGGTTCGGCAGTACTTTCTTGCGCAGCGTTAGCGAAGTTAAATGTGCTTGCAGCGATGATAAGTGACACAGAAGCCGCTATTTGGCTTTTTTTAAACTTATTTGTGTTCATAATTGCTCTGCTTTTTACTAAATTTTTTACGGTAAGTAGGTGCTTATACGCACCTACCATAAAGTGATTCTTAGTTATGGAATGCCAATGAATGCGTTATCTACACGATAAACAGCGCCTTCACCTGTGTCCCAAGTTGGATAAATCATCACCACATCTAATGCACTAACATCTAAACCTGCACCCGCTAAATCAGCAAGGGTAAAGGTATATGTTTGCCATTCACCAATAGTAGGTTCTACACCTTCGACGCTGTCAGTTAATGGAATTTCGACAGCAGAGCTACCGTTATCAGACTCAACTTTGAAACTCCAAACTGAATCAAGATTATTTGGTTTTGAGATCACCTTTAACTCAAACGCTATTACACCGTTTTCTAATATCGAAGTAGCATCGAATGCTTCATCGCTTCCGCCTGCAGCTGTGCGGCTATTAAAGCCCATTACTGTTGCTGTTGCGCCAATAGTAAACTCAGCCGTTAAACCGTGTTCTTCATCATCCATTACTTCAACCGGTTTTGAACCACCACAACAATCCCACATTGGCCAATCTAGGTTTTGTTCATCACTGAAAAGATCGACTTTTGGTAAGTCACCTTCAATAGCTACATTGGTAATTAAGTACTCGGCACCGCCACCTGTTTGCCATGTAGGAAATACCATTAATACATCAATGGCACTTATATCGAGGCCTCTTTCTTGTAGTAAAGAAAGTGGGAATGTATAGGTTTGCCATTGGCCTGTAACCGGTGTTACGCCTTCATTACTATCGCTAAGTGGGACATCGCCGGTATTAGGACCGCCATCACCGGCTTCAGCCTTTAATAACCAAGTAGTTGAAGATGTTGGAGGAGTCACTACTTTCATATCAAATGATACACGACCATTTAAATCAAGCAGTAAAGAAGCATCAAATGGAGACGATGACCCTGCAAAGCCATCAGGGAAGTGACCGCCACGGGTTGAAAAACCTAATACTGTACCGTTATTATCGTTGATATTAAATTTAACCACGTCGCCTTTGTCAGCGTCGGTAATGGTTTCTGGTGTGGTTCCGCCACAACAATCCCAAGCGATCCAGTTTGCGTCTAAGCTACCATTAAAAATATCAAGGTTTTTTGCAACACCATCACTTGGTGGAGTAGGTACAGGCGCTTTACCTTCAACAAGTGCATCTTCTAAGTTGTCGTAACCTGGGCGCACTGTCTCACAGCCTTTACCTGTGTCAGTATTAGCTGCACATTGATAAACGCGTACGTAATCAATCTCAAAGCTTTGACCCTCTGCAAATGCTGCAGCATCAACGCCTAAGTTATTTACGTTTTCCGGCCAATCACCGCCAACGGCATTATTTAAAATAAGGTAAAAGTCTTTATCAAAGGGGGCATTATCCCAATGTGTTGTAAGCTCGCCATTACCTTGTTCAAAGTATTCAGCAAACCAACCTCTATGTTTTAGGCCAACAGCTTCGTCTTTTGAGTTATAACGAACTTCAGAACGACGTTGTGTGGCATATAAGTAGTCATCTACGTACCAACGAATTTCGCCCTCTTGCCATTCAATAGCGTAAGTATGAAAATCGTCAGCAGGGTTCATCCCCTCTGCAAATGTGTACGCTTTACCAGAGTTCGAGTTGTTAGGCCATTCACGACCATAGTGAAGTGTGCCATGAATATTAGCTTCAACGGTGCCATCTTCAGCAACTGTTTTTAAATTTACAGCTTCTAAAATATCAATTTCGCCAGAGCGCGGCCATGTACCATATACTTCATTAGTTGGCATCATCCAAAAAGCAGGCCAGCTACCTTGCCCTGAAGGCAACTTTGCACGCATTTCAAAACGGCCATAAGTAAAATCTGCGTTGTAGCGGGTGTTCAAACGTGCCGATGTATAAGGCTTTTCGGCACCTTCGTCGGCCGGTAAAGCAACTAAATTTAATATGCCATCTTTGATAAACGCATTTTGCTCGTTATCGGTGTAACATTGTTTTTCGTTGTTACCACCACCGGCACAACTTAATTCAAAATTCCATTTGTTAGAATCAATACTTGCGCCATCAAATTCGTCACTCCAAACCATTTGCCAATCAGAAACCGGCTTTTGTGGATCGACTTTTGTGAAGTCAGATTTTGTCTCAGCACTTCCACCACAGCCAAATAGCATGGTCATGGATATTGCCGCAACAAGGCGGCTTACTTTGGTTGTTGTCATGTTCATTAGTTGAACCCCAGTATCGACAAAAATTTAAAAGTACTTCGTTGTGGTTGTTATTGTGTCTACGAACGAAGTTGTAAGCGCTTACATTTATCAATGTGTGTGTTGTAAGCGCTTACATAGAGTAAGCTAAGGTTGTAATTTGGTCAACAACAGACTGCTTGTTTTTTTAACTTTAAGTTTACATTACCTGCTTTTTTAGTTTTAAACTGAAAAGTTATTTAATTTTTAAATAACTTCAGAATAGTAATATATTAATGGAGATAGGGTTTTAGTCTAATTATATCAGTGAGTTGTTATTTTTTAGTGCCATCAAAATATTAAAAGTGAATCCACATGCTAATTAACAATATTTTTCTGTTATCGCTAAAAGGTATCTAATAGTAGGCATTTATGTTTATTAATTGGTTTTCAAAGGTCAGCGTTGAGTAATCAAATCAGCTGTTAATAACTTTAACCGCTGAACTGCCTAAATATTACTCTAGTGGCTTTGAGCCTGCTTCTAAGGCTTTTAACAATACAGCTTTAAAGCGCTTAAAATCTTCAATATGGGGTAAATGACCTAAATCAGTCAGTTCAAGTAGTTGGCTGTGAGGAATTAATGCCGCGGCTGATTTACCTAATTGATCGTAGCGGCCAAGTTCATAATCTACCCCTTGTTTCTTCCAGTTACGGCCAGGTCCTGTTCTGTCTCTTGTACCTATAATTAGTGAAACAGGCATGGTGAAGTTTTTAAACTCGGTGATAACGGGTTGAGTAAAAATCATGTCGTATGTTTTTGCGTTAACCCACGCTACTAGCTCTTTATCTGGGCCTTGAATTTGCCCGGTGATAAAATTCGTCAGAGCGGCAAATTGGTTATTCCATTTTCCGTCGTAGTAATTTTTTTGCTGGTATGCTTTTACCCCGGCAGGTGTTTTAGCTAACTCATTTTTATAAAAAAAGTTAGTGTCTTTATAATCAACATATTGCAGGTAATTTTCAAGGCCAATAGGGTTGAGTAAAATTAATTGTTGGGTTGTTTGTGGATACATAAGCGCAAAGCGACTTGCCAGCATACCGCCCATAGAATGACCCAATACAATTGATTTATTTATATTAAGTTGGCTCATTAAAGCATGGGTGTGACTAGCTAAGGCTGCAAAAGAGAATTGATAATCTCGTGGTTTAGATGATTTTCCAAAACCAATTTGGTCAGGTATCAGCACGCCATAACCGAGTTTTTGTAGCAATAGTGCAGTTTCAGTCCAGTAATGAGCGTTAAAGTTTTTACCGTGCATTAAAGTCACAACGGGTTTACCAGCCTTTGCTGGTAAGTAAATATACGCCATTTTTAACGACAGCCCTTGTGAGTCAAGGTTAAAATAGTTAACGTCAAAATCGTAATTATAGTTGCTTAATAATGCGTCATAACTCAGTGGTTGCGGCGTTTGTGCATTTGCAACACCGAAGACAAAGCATAAACTTAATAGCCATATTCTATACATAAGATCCCTCAATGATTTAAATTAAATCTTTCAGAACATATCTTTACATACTAAGCGAATAAACTCTAAAATTTAATTCTATAAGTTAAGGCTTCCTTTGCTTATTCATCGGGAACCCTTATTGAGTATACGCTTTAATCTGCTTCGGCCACGGATCTGTGTTGGGTGATGAAGTATAAAAGGCACGGTTAAATCGTAATAATAAAAAGCCCAGCATTATTGCTGGGCTTTATTTTTATAGCTTTTTATTCTAGAAACTGTAACTCATTGATACCCACAAGCTGCGTGCTTTTTGGGTGGTATTGTAATCAGATGTACATTCGTACTCTTCCTCTGAGGTTGCTAATAAGCAAGTACGGCTTGATAAGTCGTCATCTAACAGATTATTAATACGGGCATTTAATGCTAGGCTATCATTAATTTTATAACTTGCTGCTAAATGATATAAATCATAGGCTTTGTAGTAGAGCTTTTGTGTTTCAGGGCCCTGTGGACCAGACACATTTGCCGTACCACGGTAACGATCGCTGCGGATTTCAGAAATAAGTGAAATACTCAAATCATCCAATGGTTGCCATGCAAGCGTTAAGTTATACATATTTTTAGGTGTATTAACTAAAGGTAGTCCTTCATCACGGCCACTTTTCACTTCACTATCGGTGTAAGTAAAGTTCCCACGTAGTGACAACTGTTCAATAATCTGCCAATTAGCAGCAATTTCAACACCACGAGTAGCTGATTTATCTACGTTAGCAGCTTGCGTAAAGGTGGTGCTACCGATGCCTGCCCAACCTGCGCCAATTTCAACACAAGGTTCATCAGCTATGGCCACTTCACAGTTTGGTAAGTTATCTTGGTTAATGATTTTGTCTTTAAAATTATTGTAAAACACCGTTACGTTACCACTAAAACTATCACTGCCATTAAAGTAAGCAGCCATTTCGTAGTTTACACTGGTTTCAGGTTGTAAGTCTGGCGTGCCAACAAAAGGTTTAGTACCTTGGCCACCAAAACCTGTAATACCAGAGAATAGTTGGTTTGGCTCTGGGGTTTTATATCCTGTGCTGATACCACCTTTGAAAGTCCATTCATCAGCAGGAGAGTAGGCTAAATAAGCGCGAGGACTAACTTGTGAGCCAAAGATATTATGATGATCATAACGAGCGCCGAAAGTTGCAGTTAGATTTGTGGTAATTTCCCAGTTATCTTCAGCAAATACAGCTGTTTGACGATGATCTTGAGTCGTACCTTCACGGAAGCCATCCCCGTACATACCAAATACACCATCTTCCATTTCGGCATCAAAATATTGTGCGCCTACTACAAAATAGTGGTTATCTATATTTGATTCAAACTTAGTATCAATAATTAAGTTATCAAGTTTTAGTGTACGCATTGGGCGTGGTAAAAAAGTCTCATCAAGTTGAGCGTAAATTGCATCCGTTAGTTCTGGCTTGTCGATGCCTTGATCCTGTACTGCTTGGTCCCAAATGGCCTGCACACCTAAACGCTCTTGTACATTAAGAGGTAATGAGCGACCAAAGTTTTCACTGCTGCTTTGGGTAATGCTGCTGGTAAGCGTACCAACATCGTATCGACCAACATGTGCAAATACAAATTGCTCACGTTCAACACGTTGATATGGAGTATAACCAACGCGTGGCTGTACAATGCCTTTGCTAACACGCCATAAACTGACTGGGCTATCTAACGTACCCGTTTGACCTTCGGTGTTATCGTAACGCTGTTTGGCTATGTCGTACTCAAAGGTAATTTCATTCTGATTATTGATCAGGTAGTTTATTGTTGCGCCGGCATTCCAGTTACGTGCTGCAACGATTTTTTTATCGCCAAAGCTACCATCATCAACCCACATGCTGCCATCTGGAAGTGGTAAACTTTCGCTGTAAGTTGGCTCACTTTCTTGACGGTCATAAAAACTACCACGGATCCCGTAAGTTAATCCCTCAACGCCGCTTGGGCCGGTCAAATATATATCGACTTTATTATCGTTACCGTATTGATCGTCTTGTTGGATATTACTGCTTACCGTGACGCTACCATGGGTGCTATCAAGATTTTTACGAGTGATAATATTGATTACACCACCGATTGCATCAGCGCCATATAAAGTGGACATTGGGCCACGAACGACTTCAATTCGCTCGATAGCCTCAAGTGGCGGCATATACATAAATTGGCTGTTACCAAAGTTGTTTGGGCCTATATTACCTACATCACTTTGACGGCGGCCATCAATAAGCACTAGAGTATAGCTTGCGGGTAAACCACGCATGGTAATACTAATATTACCGTTTTTATCTTGTCCGGCACCAACATCGATACCTTCGATATCACGAAGCGCATCAGCAAGGCTAGTAAATGGCTTATTTTGTAGATCTTCGCGAGAGACAACCGAGACACTTGCAGGTGCATCTATTAATTTTTGCTCATAACCAGAAGCGGTGACAACCATCACTTCCATATTTTCAGCTGTGTCATCATCAGCAATAAGTGTTGTTGATGTTAATAATGCACTGATCAGTGAGGCCAGATAAAGCGGGCGGGATTTCATTGTACTTCCTTCATGACAAGAATAAAGATTATTAATCTAATAAGCAACCAAGGTAGGTATGATAACAATTATCAGTTGTATGTTCAATTGCGAAATATTTACATTCAATGAATGATTTTCATATTAAATAAAGGTGGGGATGGAGCATGAGCATTAAAAAACCCAGCGTTTGATGCCGGGCTTAGTTAATTTAAGAGTGTTTGCTTAGCCAAGTATTGACCGTGTTAGAGGTGCCTAATAAATGCAAATGGTATAGAGTTGTTGCTATTTAGAGAGCTTTATAAATTAAAGCGGGCACATATAGCAGTTAACTCATCGCATCATTATACTTTTCGGCTAGACTTTCTTTTTGACTTTCGGTTAGCGCTTTACCGGCTAGTTGAAATACTTCATGCTCTTCTTCAGCCAGATGATGATGTACAAGATGATGTAATTTTTTAGCGGTCACAAGCCACACTGGTGAGCTCATATCAGTTTCTTCAAGTTGCTCAATCAATTCATCAAGTTCATGATGCTCTGCAATACTATGACGGGCTTTTTCATGGGTTAAATCATCAAACATCAAAGGATTATAGAAATAACGCTCTTCAAATTTAGCATGTTCTATTAACTCATGTTTTAAATTATCCATAAGAGACTGTCTATTCGGTGACTCCCCCTGGGTTTTTATCAGCGCATCGACAAGCGAACGTTGTTTGTCGTGATCATTACGAAGTGCTTCAAAAATATTCATGGGTTTTCCTTGCTTTACTCATTAATTACAATGAATATTGCAAGACAGAAGCCAACTTTTAAGTTGTTGTAATATATTGATTTAATTTTTTATATTTGAGCTTGTTAAGGTGTTTTCTTGTAAAAATTACCGAGTTAGGTCTTTATATTACATCCATATTCATTGTTATTTAAAAGCAAAAAGGCCAACACGAATGTTGGCCTAAAAGCGTATTTAACACAAAATAATAGGATTATTTATTGGCGTCTTTTACCGCTTTTAACTTGCCTGCATGGTCAATCTCGAATGCTGGCATGTCTTTTTTGCCGTCAATTAAATAGTTATCCATCCAACGCATTAAACGTAAACTGTAATCATATTGCGCGGCTACTTTACGGTTACCATGACCTTCGCCAGGATAGTATACAAGGCGTACATCTTTGCCTTGTACTTTCATATAACGGTACAGTTCCATTGATTGTGCAGGGTGTACGCGAGGATCATCTTTACCATGCATGATCAGTAATGGTGTTTTAGACTGGCCTGCCCAGTAAATAGGGCTGCGCTCTAAATACCACTGCCATTTATCCCATGGGTATGAACGTGCATGCACAAGATTCATTTCGTTAGAAATATCAGTAGTTCCAAATTTAGATAGTTGGTTGGTAACACCTACAAACATCACGCTCGCAGCAAAGTGTTCAGTCAATTTTGTTGCGGCCCATGCTGATGCATAACCACCATAAGAGCCACCCGTAATACCAACACGTTTAGTATCAACTAAGCCCATTTCAACAAGATGCTGTTTAAAGTCAATTAAATCGTCAAACTCTTTACCTGCATAGTCGTTTTGACCAAGCTTTGAATAATCAACGCCTTTACCTGTAGAGCCACGGTAATTTGGGTAAAATACTGCATAACCACGTGCTGCTCCCATTTGACCTGGACGCGAGTAGTTTGTTACCCAACCGTCTTTGTCATGGCTTTCAGGGCCACCGTGCACTGACATGACCAATGGATAGCGCGTGCCTTTTTCATAATCTAATGGGTAGACTAATACGCCATCAATCTCAACACCGTCGCGAGCCTTAAGTGAAATAGTTTCTTGCTTAGCAAAACGTTTGTCATTCAACCAGTTGTTTGAATCCGTTAAACGTTGTGCTTTAGAACCACGAATAATGAATACTTCATTTGGGTGCTTTGCAGTGTTTGCACGTAGCGCTAAGGTTTTATCTGAATCAGAAATACTCAGATTTGATGCAATAAATTGGCCTTCATTAATAATTTTTTTGTATTTATTAGAGCCGGTTTTAATGCTTGCGACAAAACTTTGCGTACCTACATTGGCAATAAAATTAAGCGTGTTGCGTTTATGTGACCATTCAAAATCAACGATATGACCCATGAAATTAGGTAACCAATCACTTACTTCACCTGTTTTTGTGTCAGCTAAAAATAAACGACCAGCGGCTGGATCATGCTTATCTTCGGCACCTAGAATTGCGATGTAACGACCATCATGAGACAGTTCAGCACCGTCTAATTTACCTTCAGTAGCAAACGACATCGTCACTTGATTAGTCGCAATATCAAATAAGTGCCATTGTGATTTAGTGTATTTGTCGTCAATTAGCGCTGTAGGCTGGGTTTTTACTAATAACTTATCGCCTTTTGCGGCCCAGTTTACATCACTTACATAGTTTGCAACGTTAAGCGCTGTTGGTGTAAGAGGTTTATCTGTTTTGGCTAAATCGACAATAAATAGTTGTTTATCTCTTAAGCCTAGCTCGTACACCTCAGCCATAAAGCCTAATTTTTTCAGCTCTTTTTCAGATTTATCAGCCGCTGGCATAGCTAAAATAGCGAGTGGTTTGTTATTCGGGCTTAACTGATAGCTAGAAATTGATGTGTCTTTAAGCGATAGTACTTTTTGCGCTTGACCACCATCCACTGGAATTTGATATAACGCGGTAAACTTGTCGTCTTTAAGTTTTGCTAAAAAGTAGATCGTTTTGCTATCGTTTGACCATTGAATACTCTTGATACTTACAGAGCCGGTAATGAAAGGACGCTCGACACCTTCATCATCGACGACATAGAGTTCGCTATAATTGGCACCATTCTCGTCGACGTATAATTCACGTGGCACTGAGCGGGTAAATGCAACATTGTCACCATTTGGACTAATGCTGGTTTGAATAACTGACTGAATTTTAGGGATATCTTCTACAGTAAGCGATGTGGCTGCAAATGCCAGTGAGCTTGAGAGTCCAAGAGCCAGTGCTAGGCTAGTTTTTATCATGAATTTTCCTTCGCATGTTTTAATTATCGAAGGATTATAACAAGGTGTACCTTAAATGCTAAAATATGCGATTAATACGCACAAGTAGGCGTTTAATGAAGAGATTAAAGTGATAAGGTTTAAGCGCGATAGTGACTACCGCACTTAATTGCTTTATAAACTCTTTTTCGGTGGGAGTGCAACGTTGGCAAAGATTAATCCAGCCACCAATGACATAAATATTAGGAAGGTTTGTTGGCCGATGTGCTCGGCATACACAAAGTCTTGCCCTTCAATTAATGAGTTTAGACCTATGTAGGTTTTGCTACCCGGAACTAATACAATCAAGCCTTGCATGGCAACAATTGAGGCAGGAGCGTTTGCTACGCGGTTAAATAGGTTACTAAATACACCCACCGCAAATGCACCTACAAATGTTCCTAAGGTGTAATCTAAATACATCGCAGAGCCAATACTGCTGCCATAAGCGATAAAGCCAGAGGCGATAGACCATGTAGCATGTTTTAGTTTGGTTCTAAAAATAACGATTAAGCTGCTACAGAGTAAAAAGATTGCCAACCAAGCCGTCCATTTAGGTAAAGGGTCAGGTTGTACGAAATCGGCTTGGCCGAATAGTGCAAAACCAATCGCAATGCCGATGAAGGCACCAAAATACAGTTTAAACAACAGCATAAAAGCATCCATCACACGCGCTGTACCAGAAACTAAATGCCGCGCTGCAAGTTCTGCTAGGCCCAGTGCTAATGCAAGCCCGGGTATAAACACAATAATCGCAGACAATACCACTAAACGAATATTAATCCCGACGTCTAAATGCACGCTTACAGCGCAGGCCAAAATAGCCGAGACTATCGCCACTAATGGCTCTAACATATGGCCCACGCGTTTTGAACGCGCTGACCACAGTACAAATAAGTAAACGACAGAGGTAAGTAGCGCTGACCAAAATACGTCATTCCAGCTGGTGCCCATCAGCATTGCAAATGCGCCGCCTGAGGTGGCAAAGGCAACCCCTGTGGTAAAGCGATTATACGGATTTGGCATAATAAAAATGGCGTCGAGTTGAACGTCAACTTCTTGTAGCGTGAGTTCGCCATTGAGCATTTTATTAACCAGATCATCGGTATCGGCTAACGAACCTAAATCGTGATCGCCAGGATCAACACGGGCAACGTGAGTATATTCATCTTCATGGCCATCGGTCCAAATTACAAAAGTAACGGAAGTGGGTGACATGACAAATGAAGATTTAAGATCAAGGTAAGTAGCCACTTCCATTAAGTGAGCTTCGAGTCGATAAGCTGGGGTGCCATACTTATGAAGCATCTTACCCAGTTTAACGATAAATTTGCGCTTTTCTGTGAACGTTGCGGTTTTCAAATTTGTATTGAGCCAAAATTTAAATTATTCAGTTAAAAAATATAGACAATACATCTAAATTTGCCTAGCTAGTTTGGCGGGAATTTTAAACACTAATCACCGCCTGTCTAGTTTTTTTTATTTGTTTTTAGCCTCAATCCACTGCGCCATATATTGAGTGCTGCGCATTGTGTGGTGTTTGAGCATTTGGCCTGTAAAATTTGCTTCGCGGTGAGCTTGTAATTGCTCTTTAATTGATTGAATTTTAATGATTAAATTATTAGATAAAAGCTGTTTGTCGTAGTGCGTTTTTAATATCGTATTACCGGCTGTTTGTGCCTGCGTAAATAAACTTTTATTTTGATACAGAGCCACAGCTGCATCGGCAAATTGCTGTGGCTCATTTTCAACCACACCACTCCAAGGTAAATCATGGTGCATGCCCTCACTACCAATTGTCGTTGTAACACTGGGTGTTTGCATGATCATCGCCTCTAACAGTTTTCCTTTAATGCCAGCACCAAAACGCAGCGGTGAGATGCACACACGCGCACTTTCCATTACTTGATAAGCATCAGCGGCCCAGCCTTTAATTAAAAAGCCAGTTTTAGGGTTATTAAGCGCGGTGGCCTTTGGCGGTGGGTAAGAGCCATAAATATGTAACTCAGCCTGGGGTAGTTGTTTACGAATGAGCGGCCAGATTTGTTGTAAATAGAGTACGGCATCCCAGTTTGGGGCGTGGCGAAAATTACCTATGGTCATAAAGTGTTGGCGTTGCTCAAACGATTTAGTTTGCTCAGGGAGTGAGCTTAAATCGACCATAAAAGGCAGATGATGCAATAAGTTACTGTCGACTTTAAATACATCAGCAAGTAATTGCATTTCAAAACTTGAGATAATTAAACTTAAATCACAGCGTAAAATAGCGGCTATTTCTCGTTTGGCGAGGTCAGAGTGTAAATCACTATGGTTAAATGCTCGGTTGCCTTTATGCGCTTCATGGCGGGCATTGCGTAAGCATTGTAAATCTTCAGTATCAAGGATTTTTACTGCGTTAGGGCAATGTTTATCTACTCGCCAGCCAAATTGTTCTTCCATCATAAAACGGTCAAACATGACGATATCAGGGGCGTAGTTGATAACATATTCATCAAAACTTGCACAATTAAGGGCAATAGTTGCGCTGCTGATCCCGTAGTCATCCAGATTAACCATATGCTCGGTTTTCTGAGCGGGACTGGCAAATTCAACCGCCCAATTTTCATTTTTAAACGCTTTTAATAGCGACATCATATGAGTGCCGGCCGCTGATGAATTTGGTTCTGGCCATACATAGCCAATTACTAAGACTTTTTTCATTGACTTGAATCTCTTACTTGCAGATGAACATCGACTAAGGTACGCACCGCAGGAGTGCCTTGATTAAGTAATTCTTGCAGTACTTGGCAAGTATGCTTACCAATATCGTCCGCATTGATGGTGACACTGCTTAACGAGGGAGACATTAAACATGAATCAGCTAAATCATCAAAACCGACTACTTTTATATCCTTACCGGGTATCAAACCATGTTGGCGAATGGCTTCTATGACACCGTATGCAATAACATCATTAAAACAAATAATCGCTTTAGTCGCAGGGTATTGCGCATACAACGTAGCAAAGGCATCGCGCCCGCCTTGACGGTTCGTGGCGGCGGTGATCGTTGGTTTGTGTTGATGGATATTAAATTGCTTTAAGGCACTGTGAAAACCACTTAAACGTTCATGATGATCAGAAATATCATCAGTTCCACCTATAAAAGCGATATCCTCAATACCTTGTTGTAAAATATGGCTAGTGGCTAGATGAGTGCCTTTTTTATTGTCCGGCAATATTGTCGGGGCGGCACAAAAAGCCACTTCGCGCATAATGTGAATGACCGGGAAACCACTATTGATAAGTTCATCAACCCACTGCTGGGTAGTTCCCGGGGCAGGGCACATGATAAATGCGGCAACATTATATTCTTTGAGTGTTTTAACAACTTGTGTTTGGCGCTCCACACTTTCGGCGGTGTTCACTAACATCGGCAGCATACCAAGGGCATGAATATGGTTTTCAAGTCCTACCGCTATTTGCGCAGAGTAAGGGTTAGTTAAGTCATTAATAACTAACGCCACTAAGTTAGAGCGGCGACTTCTCAGTGCTGCCGCATCTCTATTATATACATAGCCAAGCTTATCAATGGCATGCAATACTTTTTCTTTGCTTTTATCACTGACTTTGTCACTGTTTGTAAGCACTAACGACACCGTTGACTTAGAAACTTGAGCTTCTCTGGCAACGTCAAAAATAGTTATTTTATCGGTTTTTTTTTTCATTTTAATGTATGCGTCAGCAATTGCTTGAACGAAGGCGCCAGTTTAACGTAGTTTCAGCTAATAAGTCATCTATCGGCGTTATTGAAGCTAGAATCGCAAAAACTTTATGAATGTTGCAAAACATGTTTAGATACAGCTATTAATAATAAAAAATCAAGGATACACCATGAAAGGCATCAGGCTGTTATTAGCGTTAGTGCTGAGCGTAAGTGTTTCAGGCTCGGTACTTGCTGCACAAGGCTATCAAACCCCTTCAAGTGATTTAGCCGCGCTGGTTGATGCTAAATTAGCACCGAGTAGCTACCTATCGGCTGATGGTCAATGGTTAGCGCTGTTTGAGCGTAAACGTGTTGAAACATTAGATGATTTAGCAAAAGAAGAATTGAAATTGGCGGGTATAAAGTTAAACCCGGCAAACTTTTCACGCTCACGTCCTCGCACTAAATTTAGTGCGTTACAAGTTAAACATATTGCGACTGGGGCTGTGATTACCGTTAATAATTTACCTCAAGGGGTGATCCGCTCACCTAAATGGTCAAGTAATAGCGAATATTTAGCGTTTATTGTTGAGCAACCAACTCAGGCGCAATTGTGGGTGTATAACGCCGAAACTAAACAAGCACGTCAGTTGTCAACAGTGGCTCTTAATTCAGTGCTAACAGCTACCCCTTATCAATGGTTACCAGATAGCACGGCAATTGTTGCTAACCAAGCGGTTAACCTTGGCAAGCCAAAATTAGTTAGTGATGCAAATAGCGTTGTGCCGGTTATTCAGCAAAGTAGCGGTCAAAAAGCGCCAGCACGGACTTACCAAAATTTATTAACCAGCCCGTTTGATGAGTTGCAGTTTAAGTTTTACGGCCAAGGTCAATTAACTTATATTCCCCTGAGCGGTGTTGCGTTATCGATTGGCAAACCAGCATTATTTAAATCATTTTCGATCTCGCCTGATTCAACCAATATTTTAGTCGCCACTATCGACGAACCATTTTCGTATCAAGTACCCTATAGCCGCTTTGCGACAACGTGGCAGGTGCTTGGCATGCGTGGTTATACGTTAGCGCAATTGTCTAAACAGCCACTGGCCGACAACATTCCACAAGGTTATGACAGTGTGCGAACGGGTCGTCGTGATTTTCAGTGGCGTGATGACCAAGGTGCTGAGATCATTTGGGCGCAGGCGCAAGATGGCGGCGATATGAAAACCGATGTGCCGTATCATGATCATCTATATAGTTTACGCTCACCTTTTAAACGTGAACCAAAACTATTTGCTAAACTAGAACGACGTTTTTCAGGTATTGAGTGGGCGAATGAAAACGTTGCGTTTTTAACCGAGTGGCGTTTTAGTGATCGCCAGTTACGTACCTATGTGATCCAACCACGCGATGCGGATAATAACCGCGTATTGTTTTCACAGCGCAGCTATAACGATGCTTATAAAGATCCGGGCGACGCTATTTATGAGCGAAATGATCTTGGTGTAAACGTTATTAAAGTGGTTGGTGGACGTTATATATTTTTGCGTGGTGATGGTGCGTCAGAGCAAGGGAATGTGCCATTTTTAGATCAGTACGACATTAAGACCAATACAACCAAGCGTTTATGGCAATCAAAAGCGCCATATTACGAGCGAGTTCGTGCCATGCTTGATGATGAAGGTGAGCGATTAATTACTATTCGTGAATCTAAGGCCGAACAACCTAACTTCTTTATTCGCGATTTAGATGCCGACACTCTGACTCAGCTCACTACCTTTGAGCATCCATACCCGGCGTTTAAAGGGGTGACTAAAGAACTTGTGCGTTACCAACGTGATGACGGTGTTGAACTCTCTGGTACGCTATATTTACCTCCAGGTTACGATAAAACGCAAGGTCCATTACCTGTATTAATGTGGGCATACCCACTGGAATATAAAGATAAAGCAGTTGCATCGCAAGTACGTGAATCGCCGTACGAATTTACCTACATAGGTTATTGGGGGCCAATGCCTTACCTCGCAAAAGGTATTGCTGTTTTTGATGATCCGAAGATGCCAATCGTCGGTGTTGATGGTAAAGAGCCAAATGATTTATTTAGAAAGCAGTTAGTTGCAAGTGCCAAAGCTGCGGTAGATGTGCTGGTCGAAAAAGGCATTGCAGATAAAGATAAAATCGCCATTGCAGGCCACTCATATGGCGCCTTTATGGTAGCAAACTTATTAGCCCACAGTGATTTATTCAAAACTGGTATTGCCCGCAGTGGTGCCTATAATAGGACCTTGACACCGTTTGGGTTTCAAGGAGAAGAACGTGATTTTTGGCAAGCACAGGATGTATACGCCAATATGTCACCGTTTTTTCATGCTGAAAAAATTAACGAGCCGATGTTAATGATCCACGGCCAAGAAGACCCGAATTCTGGCACCTTCCCAATGCAAAGCGAGCGTATGTACGCTGCGCTCAAAGGTTTAGGCAAAGAAGCGCGTTTAGTGATGCTACCTTACGAAGCCCATGGTTATCGTGCCCGTAAAAGCTTATTACATGTTTTATGGGAACAAGAGCAGTGGCTGGATAAATACTTGTTAACTGACGAAGCTCCTGTAAGCGATGCTCAAGCAAATACTGAACCTTCTGTATCAGAGTAAATTCAAAGCGCGGTTTATGCCGCGCTTGTTAATTTAATTATATGGGGAAGAAGACCTAAAGTATTCCCAGAATTAGCCTTTATATATCAATAAACTAACAGTATTAAAAAATGTGGGAAGCGAGGGAACATTCATGGTGTTTTGTGATCTTATGAATCGTCAAAAACAACAGAGCTAAACACCATGAATGCTTTTACTATTTTGCACAATATGCTCCGCGCTGTCACCCCTAAATCAATTCATAAAGCCAGATTTAATACCTTAGTCGCTGCCGTTAAATCTCTATTGCGCTGTCAGCAATGCACCTTGACGTCTATCGGTCGCAATTTGAATTCAAAAACAACTGAAAAACATGATATTAAACGTATTGATCGACTGCTCAGTAACCACGAGCTTTTGCTTGAATCAACAACGGTTTATGTTCACTTAAGCCGTTTTGTGGTCACTGAAAAGCATCCCGTCATTTTGGTTGATTGGAGTCATGCAGATACACAAACCAAATATTGTATTCTGCGTGCCAGCATTGTCAGTGAAGGTCGCTCTTTAACCCTGTATCAGGAAAGTGCATTCAGCTTTCAATATCATTGCCCAAAAGTACAAAAACGGTTCTTGAAGATGCTCAAACTGATCTTGCCGAGTGATTGTCGGCCCGTTATTGTGACGGATGCGGGCTTTAAAGTTCCTTGGCTCAAAGCCGTGCGAAACAATGACTGGCATTATATTAGCCGAGTTCGAGGTACGGCACACTTGAAAACGTAGGGCAGCGATGAGTTTGTTCCATGCCAGTCACTATTCAAGAGCAATCAACGTAAGAGCCAGTATCTTGGCGCGACCGAGTTGACCAAAAGTGCAAAATATCAAACGCATGCAGTGCTGGTTGGTAAGGGGCATAAGTTATTAAAAAGAGATAAAAAACGTGGTTATAATGAGCCTTGGCTACTCGTTTCTTCACTTCCAAAAAGGCACCACTTTCTCGAAAAAGTGCTCAAATTATATGGCATGAGAATGCAGATAGAAGCCGGATTTCGAGATCAAAAAAGTGTTAGGTTCGGCTTAGGCTCAGATCTGCACAGAACGAACAAACTCTACCGATTAGACATACTTTTACTGCTCGCAACACTGGTGCATTGGTTCTCAATGATGCTGGGTGCAGTGATAGACAAAGCAGGAAAGACAGGATCTTTTCAAGCTAACTCAAGCAAAAGCAGGCGAGTAGTGTCATGGGCATTTGTTGGGCTGCGATACTTCAAAAAACAGTCCATTAAACTGCACCGGCGAGATTATTTGGAAGGGCTAGCCTATTTCGTGCAAGTGGTAGTGAAACTCGATTGGAAAAATATGGATGTGAGTGATGCGATTGAAAATTAAAGATTATTTTTGGGGATCTCTTAGGAGTTTAATGGTGCTAGTGGGGGTTTGGTTAATACTAGGGTAATTTATTGTAGTTATTTAATTAATATAACAACCCTAACTTATATTAGGGCTGTTATAAAACGCTTATTTATCTAGCGCTTTAAGCTCATCAGTTGTTGTTTTTAATTTGAATTCACGGTAAAGCATATCTTCATCATTAGGGCTTAAATTCTTTCCTGACGTTTCGATTAATTTATCAAATAAAGGCTTAGTATTTTCCATAGTTACAAGCGCACATAACTGTTTCTTTCCATCTAAGCGAGCAAAACCAATTTCTTTAGCAATAGCCCCTACTAAGCTTTGCTCAGCTACCTGTTTACTTATTTGCGTAAATGATGAATTAGTCGTCGTTGAGTCTTGCTGTTGGGTTTGTTTGTTTATTAGTGTATCCATTACTTGCGCTTTAGCACTAATTTGAGTTACTAGATCGGCACGTGCATTGGCAATAGCTTGTGCTCTACTTGCAGCCATATTGCCCGTCCATACTACACAGCTAGATGAAGCCAAACCGCCCTCGGGTGCTGTAGGTTGTAAAACCCAGCTTGGAACAGAATCGTTTTCAGCAAGAGGTTGAGACTTTTGTGGTGTTGTACCACATGCTGTAATAACTCCAGCAACTGCCAATATTAAAAGTTTATTTCGCATGATTTACTTCCTTATTGTTAAGGTTCCATTGTTCTAAGTTTTTTTGATATTGAATATCTAATTTACTTACCTTTTGTAAGTACTTTTTTGTTTCGTCGTACGGTAAATTATCTATAAGTTGTGCGTATACACCTTCGCTATCTAATTGGTTTATTAAGGCTACCGCTTTATTTATATTCGTACTTCTATTTAAGTTAAATGCTTTAGCTACGTTACCAGCGCCAGTATTATAAGCTGCAATGGCACAATATCTTCGGCTTATGGGATTATTAATTTTGCGCAAATATCGAGTCGTTAAAATGTCTAAGTACCCAGCACCGTAAGTTATATTAGTTTTTGGGTCGAATAATTCTTTAGCTGTAGGAGCTATATCCTTTTTAAATTGTCTGCGAGCAACATCTAAGCCTGCTGAGTTTGGCACTATTTGCATTAATCCAAATGCTGGAATATGCGATTTTGCATTAGGATCAAATGACGACTCAGCATGTGAAATAGCTAATAGTAAAGATAATTGATCTTTAGAAAACTGGCTATAATAAGTAACAAAAGGCGCTACTTTTTTTTGTAAATAAGTATCGGGTAGAGCGAAAGTATGCGA
Source organism: Pseudoalteromonas sp. SG43-7 (assembly GCF_014164295.1). Lineage (NCBI taxonomy): Bacteria > Pseudomonadati > Pseudomonadota > Gammaproteobacteria > Alteromonadales > Pseudoalteromonadaceae > Pseudoalteromonas > Pseudoalteromonas sp. SG43-7. The sequence goes on along the minus strand of NZ_JACJEY010000002.1, from coordinate 6,285 downwards.
CTTAATGCGTTTGTAGGTAAGGTTTTGCTCTTTTGTTTTTTTTAGCGCATTATTTAAATTACTAATACGTTGTTCTTTTTCTTTGGTAAGCTGCTCTTTTTGGATGTCAATTTGTGCTTTAGGTAATTGCTCGTTTTTATCTAAACTACTCAATGATTGCTCGTGTTGAGAAGTAATTTCATTAATTAATGCGACTTCGCTTTCATGTTTGTCTGGCTGTGCTTTTATATCAACTTTTGCTGTTTTTACTGCTTTATCGAGTAAGCTAGGGTCTTTAAAAATATCAGTTAAAACCGGCGATAATTTAACATTATTTAACAATTGATTTGTTGTTAATGCTTCTTCTTGAGAAGTCGCTTTTAGTCCTGTTTCATTTGAGCCTTCAAGTGTTTGTACAGTCACGGTCGAATTTTGTTCATCAATAATAATACGTGTTTTTTTATCCGCACTATATTCAACACGTTCTAATAATGAGCTTTGTACAGGTCTTGACCAGTTTTGCAATAATCTATCTCTAAATTTATCGTATTCCTCGAGATATGCTTGTCTGAATGCTTGATATTCCAACTGATGATCGTTTTTAAAAGTGGTTTGTTTTGCAAGTTGCTGTTTTTTAAATTCTTCGAACGTCGGCGTGGTAGCCCCGCTGTAAGCACTAAATAAAGCAAAAAATAATAAAGTGTGACGCATTTTTTATCCTTAAAAATAAGCGTTAAATTCATACGTTGTCAGTAATGAATCAGAGATGTATTCACTAGATAGCTCAGATACTGCATAAAATGTAGCCGCAGTGTTAGCAAGTATCTCGGTTGTTTTAGTTAAGGCTTTTTCGTCATCTTGAGTAAGCATTAACTCATCAAGTTTAAATAAAGCTTTTTGCGTTTCATCAAGTAATGGTGTGTAGTTACTAAAGCCAACGCTAAGGTTCAAAAACATACCTTGAGCATTTAACTGTTTTGACTGCATATAATATTTAATATTATGAGAATCAAAATAAAATTCGTTACTTGATTTTATAACATCGCTTAGACTATTAACTCTGAGCATTTTTTTATTAAAAGGTATTAAGGGTGTAAATTCCGGTACCATAGCTTTATCGTATTTTAAACTATGTACGGCGATGCCGACTATACGAGTATTTTTATTAATAAGTGTGAGTAAATATTTCGTATTTTTGTAATACCTATATTCGTAATCAGTATTCAAAGATGATGTTTTAATTACTTGCGGAATACCAATTTTTTTTTCAGCGTAAGGTAAGTAGTTGCCAATATCTAGCGCAGTAATCTTTTTTTCTTCGATTTGGTTCGTAAAGTGAGTAATGAATCCGTTGTACCCTTCAATTATGAGTGCTTTACTATCGGCCCAATTTCCAAGACCCATTAAAGTAACCATAAGTAAAATAAAGTAACCTTTCAATTTAGCTAACAAAGATTTATTTTCTTCAGTGTTAGCCTCAGGCTCTAAGTTATTTCCTACAGACATTTTCATCCTTAAAATATAGTTTATTAGTGTTAAAGATAACTGTTTAATATAATCGCTAATAAGAATTGATAGCAGTATTTTTTAACTTTACAATGCTATTTATTAAATTAGTTGTGCTGTCTTGATTGGCTAAATGAATTAACTCGGTTTTTGAGCGTTTAGAGTAGCTCAAACCTTTTCCTTCAAAACGTTGTTGCCAAATAGACTTTTTGCTTTGTGTATCTATTTGAAGTTTTAACTGTGTAATTACAAGTTTACTTTGTGCTTTTATTATCGAGTTTTTAACTAAATAGGTCACTTCGCAAGCCGAGTTTGTTAATTTATATCCATGCTGTAAAAGTTGCTCAGTGAGTAACTCTGTAAGTTGAGAGCTATTTTCGCCCGTTACTTTTAAGCAACTATTTTTTGCGCCTAGCATTGCTTGTTGTTGTTTTATTTTTTCTTGTTGGCCTTCTTCAAGATCGGCTTTACTAATTGAAATAGCTGCATATACATTACAGTTAATAGGGTCTACATAACGATCATATACTTTTGCGCTTTTTAATAGCTGATTGGTTTGAGACTCAATCACCGATTTGTAATCAGAATGGCTTACTGTGCTTGACGAGGTGTTTTTAATTATTTCTTTCACTGAAATATCAGTATTTAGTAATTTTGCGAGCTCTTCACGCGCATTTTTAGCTGACCGACGTTCATCAATTGTTTTTAAACCAGAGCATTGTGAAGAGCCTGAACTAGCTAATTTTTCATCATCAACAATATCTATTCCTACCCACTTAGGCTGGGCATTCTTTGCATAGTATGAGCTGCAACTACAATGTGATGCTGCATTAGTAAGGAAAGGACTTAGCGCTATTGCCGCTAATAGTAGTGAGGATGTTCTAGTAGTCATAGTTTTACCAACAGCAATAAGGCCTAACACAAAAGTGGTAGGCCTTAACTTAAATTACAAACGGTTTGAAGTTGTTGCTAGAGTTAGCTTTGCGTTATCCGATTCACGCTCGACAAGCCGTGTTTGGCCTTCAATAACAAACTTAAGTTCGTCAACGTCTAATGTTAAGTTGCTCGCTTTTTCATAATATGCTTTTGCTAATTCTAAATCATTCGCTCTTTCTGCACACACACCATTGTTGTAGTTTATAGCCAGTGACTCTGAATACTGACTTTGAGCTTTTGCAAAGGTTTTGCAGGCGTGGTCAGGCATGTCTTTTTCTGCAAATTCAACAGCGAGGTCTAATAACTCTTCTGCTTTATCAGTTAAATCTGAATCATCAGATTCCATCAACTTTACATTTTTAGTCACTTGGTGTGGTGCAACATCTTGTTTTAATTCTTCTATTACAGCGGCAAGTGCTCTGCCTCGTAATACAGAGTCAGATGGATGAGGGTCGTCACCTTTACATACTTTACTACTTGATAGGCGTGAATATTGTTTAGTAAAAACAATTTGCCCTGTTTCTACAGATACAGCCTTAGGTTTAAAATTTACTTTCGCAATTTTTTCTGAACACTTAATGGTTATTTCTCTAGACTTCTCACACTTGTACCATTTATCACCTTTTTGTATACATTCACTGTCTTTTTCGTAGTAAGTAGAGGTATCTACATCAGCAGTGTAGTCAGCAGTGATAAGTGTATCTGCGCCTGTAAGTTTACCTAGGCGGGTTCTGTTTTTTGAGTTACTGATATCACTTTCATTAAACCGTTGTTGTTCTATAATTTTACTAAGAGAAGCTTTATCAACAAAGGTAAAGTAAGGTTGGCCATTCACACGAATATTTGAAAGGTTTGTTTCAATTATACCTGTAGCTGCGTTTCTGTTATTTGAAATAACTGCAAGACGCTTCATTTTCTCAGTGCCACTTTCTTTAGCCGCTTTTGTGTATGTAATAGGTAATTCAGCAGTTGTGAAAGAGTTATTTAAACTAGCAATACCTCCATTAATAGTTTCAGTAACTACACAGCCAGAGAGCATTACACTTGATACTAAAGCGATTTTTATTCCCTTTATCATACAATTATTCCTTTATTAAGTTAGTGTTCATTTTCACTTTTTAACACTTGTAACTAGATGGGTCAACCTTATAGCTAAAAACTCTCATTAAAACGGTTCTTTTTTCTTATTTTAAAAAAGGTACAAGGGGGGAATACCTTTACAATTTAAAAAGATGCATGAATTTTATAACTATAATCGAATCCATCTTTACCTAATTTCATGTAAGAAAAACGACTAAAGTGGCTGTTATCATTCTTTAACTTATTGGATAAATTTTTAAGTGGGGTGTACTTTATTTAATAGCATTTTCTACTGGGCAACCACGCTTTCTACATACACCTTCGTTACATAGTTTGCATATTTTACGGGCTTTTATCTGCTCGCTTGTTAGGCTGCTAAGCGCTAGTTCTATCAAGCTTAAAAAGCTTTGTTTTTGTTCATCATTAAAGCTATTTAGTATTTTAGAGGTGGCTGTTTCTCGGCTGTTTAGTACTCGTTTAACCCTTTGACTTCCTTTATCAGTTACGTATAAAACAACAGAGCGAGCATCCTTTACCGATTTACGCCTCTTTACAAGCTCTTCTTTTTCAAGCGTATTTATTAATCTAACCGCACCAGAGTGCGTTAAGCCTAAAACCTTGCTCATTTAGGTAAAGAAGCGCGTTTAGTGATGTTACCTTACGAAGCTCATGGTTATCGTGCTCGTAAGGGTTTACTGCATGTGCTTTGGGAGCAAGAGCAATGGCTGGATAAATACTTGTTAACTGACGAAGCTCCTGCAAACGATGCTCAAGCAAATACTGAACCTTCTGTATCAGAGTAAATTGAAAGCGCGGATTGTGCTGCGCTTTTTATGCCAAAAAGTGCCCCTCACAATTTTAAGCATTTTATAAATTTTTTCTATTGCGCAGAGTTACAACCTGATATTCAGTACATCACTACAGCTATTAGTTAGAGAGCAACGGCAAGTAAATTCAACGTAGTTAGAGTTGGAAATTACTACCTGTACGTCTGAATTTTGGTTATTTAGAGTGAGGTGAATTATAAATTAAATCATGATCTTATAGTTTATTCTCGTTCGCAATGTCATCCCATTGACATGATAGTTACATCTAGCTGTCAATATTACGCTTTAGGGTATCGTGATTAATTAAAACTAAAACGATACCAAGGAAATGTGATGAAATTGAAACCGATAGTAGGCAGCTTATTAATGCTAGGTCTATTAAGTGGCTGTGATCTAGCAGATGATGATAATGATTTAGAGCCTTAGCGTTACCAACTGATATTAAATATCACAGAGCAAAGTGCTGGAAACGTAGTAATAAGTCCGGAGCGTGCTGATTATGAGCAAGGTGCTATTGTTATGCTAAACGCTCAGGCTGCACAAGGATATAAATTTGTTTCATGGTCTGGCGATATTGGTAATGCAGACTATAGCGCGACTTCTTTAACTCTTACAATGAATAACCATAAAGAGGTTACTGCAACATTTAGCCAAATTACTGAGACACCATCAGCAGGGCAAGTGGTGATCAACGAGGTGCGTTCAAATGAAGGCGGTTATGATTTTATTGAGTTGTTTAATAACTCTGAACAAGCATTTACCTTTAGTGACGCTAATTGGGCAGTAAATGATTTAAAAGGCTTTGAGATTGATAAAGAGCCGGGCATTAAAATTCCACAAGGTACAACCATCGCCGCAGGTGGGTTTTTAGTGATTGCCACAGATCAAACTAGCATTCCATTTGATGCACCAACAGATACTTTAGTTGCCATTGCTGGCGATACTGATTTTGGTTTAGGTAAAGGCGACACCGCATTACTGGTGCACAACAATCAAATTGTAGATAGCGCACATTGGAGTGATGGTAGCCATGTGTCTACATGGGGGCGTTTACCAGATGGTGGTAATTGGCACACTCAAGATGAAGCGCTCGCGCCAACGCCTGGTGCTGCCAATAAATTACCAGCGCCGGTTGATGGTGCAACTGCCGCTAATATTGTGATCAATGAAGTGGTTTCAAAAGGCCGTGATGACGCCGATTTTGATTTTGTTGAGCTGTACAACACATCTTCTGAACCATTTGTTTTTGCAGCTAATGAGTGGGAGTTAGTTGATTTAGACCGTGAAGCGAATAACCAAGCGGGTTTAACTATCCCTGCAGGTACAGAAATTCCTGGCCACGGCTTTATTGTATTATTGCCGAATTTAGTTACGGGTGCTCAGTTACCTAACGGTGCACCCGCAACGGCTATTTTAAATAATAATGAAGACTTTGGCTTAGGCAAAGGCGAAACCATTAAACTAAAATACCAAGGCCAAGTGCATCAACAAGTCAGTTATGGCGACTTCCATGTTAATAGTTATGGCCGTTTTCCTGATGGTATGGAATTTATAGAGCTTGTTGATGAGAATGCGCCACAACTTTATGCCAGCCCTGGACGTAAAAACTTCAAAACTCCTATGCATGTGGGTGCTGCAACTACATTAAATTTCACATCATTTAATGATCAAGAAGCGGCTCTTGAAAGCAAAGGCTTCCGAGTATTTGGTAAAGGTGCAGATTTAGCTGCAGACGTTGAGCCTGAGTATGTCGCCGTATCAGCTGATTCAAGCACTGCATGGGTGTCATTGCAAGAGAATAACGGCCTTGCAAAAATAGACTTAACCACGAAAACCTAAAGTATCCCCAGAATTAGCCTTTATATATCAATGAACTAATAGTATTAAAAAATGTGGGAAGCGAGGGAACATTCATGGTGTTTTGTGATCTTATGAATCGCTTAAAAACAACAGAGCT